>NZ_JANQCZ010000003.1:0-148156 GCF_024723605.1 Campylobacter sp. LMG 17559 | reverse complement strand
AGCGAATGATCAAACTCCAGGTGTTACTACACTTAAAGGCGCTATGGCTATGATGGATATAGTTGAAACTGCTACAGCAAATCTTGATGCTATCAGAGCTGACATTGGTGCAGTGCAAAATCAAATCACAGCTACACTTAACAACATCAGTGTAACTCAAGTAAATATCAAATCAGCTGAATCAAACATCAGAGATGTAGACTTTGCAGCAGAAAGTGCAAACTTTTCTAAGTATAACATCTTAGCTCAAAGTGGATCTTATGCTATGAGTCAGGCTAATGCTGTACAGCAAAATGTTCTAAAACTTTTACAATAAATCCAAAGTGGGTTTTTGCCCACTTTATATTAAATTTCTTTTTTCTAAGATATCTTGTAAAGGCATAATAGCTATTTTCAAAGCTTTTTCTTGAATCAAGGTTAATTCTGCAATGTCTTCAAGCCAAGTTTTATGTGCTAGTATCCAAGCTGTAAGTTTGTTTTGTTTATCACTTTCATTATGTATAGGAGTAACATAAATTTGAGAAATAGTACTTTCTAAATGAAATAAAGAAGGAGAGATAACTTCTCTTAAAAAAATATATTTTTGACTTTCTAGTGTTGCTTTGAGAGTGTCTATTTGAGCGCTTAATTCTTGAGGAGTGTAGCGGATCTTGCTTTGATTATTAAGTGCTTTGTGTAATCTTTTACACTCTTTAAAAAATTTATCACTTGCTTTGATGTGTTGTTTGATTTTTTTATAAGCTTGTAACATAAGATCGTTGCTATCTTTGCGTTTTGGTTTTTGTATTTTTGGAAAAGGCTTTTTGATTTCATTAGTAAGTAAATTTTTGCAAAGTTCTTTAAAAGGTTTTTCTATGGTTCCTTCTATCCTAGCTCCACCCTCTGTAGCATTATAAATTTTTACTTTTGTTTGTTTGTGGAATAAATTTTCAAAAATTTGTTTAAAAATAAGCCATATTTCAGAGCTTTGCACATAGCCTTTTCCACCATATGCTAGGGTTTCATATTTACCATGATCGCGCTCAAAATCTCCTTCATGATAGCTTTCATATAAAAATCCATCACTGTGTGTTTTGCCATCATTAGCATAGGCTAAGTCTTGTCCTATTAAAATGATATTTTCATGCCCTAATAATTGAGCTAGCTCATAATTTAAATGAGCAACACTCATCCCTCCACTAACATAACCAAAATCATGCAAACCCAAAGAATAGGCAAACGCATAGGCTCTAGAAACTAAAATATATTTTCTTTTATTTTTTTCTAAAAAATTAACACTATCTTGATGAACTAAAGAAGCTAAAATAAAAGTTATATCTTTATCAAAATCACCAAAATCATTATCAAAACATTTAGCTACTATATCATCTCTTTCAAGCATGCAAACATAATCAGGTTTTATACCTGCTTTTGCTAAGATAGGATAAGCACTATCAGCGCAAAAGATAGTTGCTTTATTTGCATATTTCTTAAGCAAAGGAAGTTGTTTTTGTAGTGATGGTCCAGTTGCTACTAATATAGCGTTTTTGCTTTTATGACTTCTTTTTTGTTTTAACTCTTTAAAACTTGGGTGTGTTAGCATTTTGGGTAAGTTTAAAACAAATTGCTCCACTCCTTGCATAGCATCTACTGGGTCATTTCCTTTTCGTAAGGCTATATTTTTGATTACTTTGGAATTTAAGGTGTTGATGTATTGAATTTCTTTTTTTTGATCTTCATAAAAATATGAGTGAATATGCAAATCATAAGTTCTTAAAAACAAACCTAATAAACTACAAATTAAATCCGCTTTAACATAATTTAATTCTTTAGTATGAACGACAATTAATTTTCCCTCTAAAAGCTCTTTGGAAAAATCAATCATATTAAAGACTAAAAATATAAGCTCTATATCTTTTTCATAAACAATAACCCTTTCATGGGTTTTATTGGTTAATAAATTTTTATAAAAAATTCCATTACCTAAGCCATAAAAAAATAACACAGGGTATCTTAGGTATTTTTTATTAAAAATTTCTATTTGCTCTTGTAATTCTTTTAGTGGATCTTTATATATGTTTTTTAGATTTTTATAACAAATATTGCAGTTTAAAGGATCTTTATCAAAAACGTAAATATAATCTTTTGCTTCTTTGATTTTACCTAATTTTCTTTTTAAGCTCTGGTGTTCGCTTCCTTTTAAAGCTTTGATATTTTTTTTAAAAATTTCTGTTTTCATATTACCCTTTCACTTAAAGAAAATCGTCATTTTTTCAAATAAAAATAGTGTAGTTTTTTTGCTTAGAAAATAAAAATTTTAAATATGTTGGTTATTTATTATCAAGATTTTCCTTAATAGTCTCATTGTATTTTTCTAGGTATAAAATGATTTCCTCAAAAAAGTCAATTTGCTGAGCTAAGAAAAATTCTAAATCTTTGACTTTCGTAACTTTGTGTTTTAAAACTTCACATTCGTTTTGAAAACACCTAGCTTGCACAATATCTGAAAAAAAATCACTTTTTGGTAGTTTTAATCTCAGTTTTTCTAGTTTTTCTAAGTTTTTTTCTTTAATAGCTTTTTTGCATTCATTAATAAATATTTCGCATTGTTTTGTTTGTTTGATAAGTTTTTCTTTGCATTGTTTGATTTTTTTTTGAGGATTTTTTGGTTTTGTTAAAGCGATGTTTTTGTCAATTTTTTCTTTTAACATTTCTTCACAAACTTCTTTAAAAGGCTTTTCTATAGTTTCTTCTATCCTAGCTCCGCCTTCTGTAGCATTGTATGTTTTTATATTTAGGATATTTTTTGCAAGAGCAATATCTTTTTCAAAACTTTTTAAAAACAAATACCAAGTGAGTTGTGTTTTAACCTTTCCGTTGCCACCATAAGCGGTTATTTCTTTATAGACTACTTCCTCATCTCCTTGATCACCATATAGATGCTCTTTTGGGTGTGATTTGCCATCATCACTATAGGCTAAGTCTTGTCCTATTAAAATGATATTTTCAAATCTTAAAGCACCAGCTAATTCATAAGCCATATTGGCAACACTCATAGCATTTCCTAAAAAGCCATACTCATTTAAGCCAAGCTTGCTTTCAAAAAATAAAGGTCTTAAAACAAGCATATAATTTCTATTATTTTTTTCTAAATACTCTATGGTTTTAGGATGGGTTAAAGAAGCAATTATAAATAATATATCTTTATCAAAATCTCCAAAATCATTATTAAAAAATTCACTTGTAAAGTCTACTCTTTCTAGCGAAAAAACATAATCAGGTTTGATCCCTTCTTTTGCTAAAATCGCATAAGAGCTATCAGCACTAAAAATAACAGCATTTTCTTGGTATTTTTTTAAAAGAGGAAGTTGTTTGATTAAAGAAGGGCCTGTTGAAACTATTATAGCATTTTTTGCCTTTGCTTTTCTGTCTTTTATTAGACTTTTAAAAGGAGTGTGGGTGATGATTTTTTCTAGGTTTATAACATTATGTTTTATTCCTATTAAAGCATCTTTTGGGTCATTTCCTCGAGCAAGCATGAGTGTTTTGATTATATTTAGTAAAGTTTGCATTATATTTTGGGCGTTAGATGAGTAAAAATTGGTGTAAAATTCATTATAAAAATGAAAGTTAAAAATTTTTAATGTATGTTTGATGTTTGGATAATTAAATAAAACTTTGATTTGAGCGGTGTTAATATTTGGTGTAAAAAATAAAATCAATTTTTCCTTTCTTAAAAATGCAGAAAAATCAATCATATGAAAGGCTAAATATAAAATTTCTAATTCATCTTCAAAGATTACGATGTGTTTTAAGTGTTGATTTTTTAAAAGTTCTAAGAAAAATTTTCCATCACCAAATCCGTAAAAAAACAATACTGGATATAGCTCAAATTTTTCAAAGTCAAAAGAGTGATTTTCATCTAAAAGTATTTGATTGTGTGTATCATAAATTTTATTTTCTATAAGTTGAAACCGTTGAGTGTTAGTTAATTTTCTTAATTCATAAGCTAATATTTGATCAACTTCAAAAAGGGCTTGAGTGTTTTTTAAAAATAATTCTTTATTCATTAATATCCATTTTTATTTTAATTATAACAAAATTATATTGAATGTACTTTATATTAATCAACAGCTTTGTAGTTTTGTTGCTTTTATTTTATTTACATATTTTTCAAAGTTATTTTTGATCAGAAAATTTTCTAAATTTAATATATTTGTTTCTAAGGTTATTTTTAATGCAATAATATGTTCGTTAATAATTTCAATAAAAGATAAGTATTCTTTAATCCAAAGAAGCATTTTGTTAAAATTATCTTCTTGCGTTTTAGGGTTAAGCACTTGAATTCTTGCTAAATTAAGCTCAAATTGAACACTAATAGCGCTTGTTAGCTCTTTTAAAATATCTACTTTGATAAGTTTTGTTTTATAATTTTCAATTTCTTGTATTAAACTAATAAAATTTTTTTCATCACTCATTAAAAAACAAATACGATTGAGTATATATAAATTTTCTTTATGCAAAAACTCACAAAGCTTGATGGCTTGTTGTGTTTTATAAAATGTTTTAAGCATGAGTTCATTTTTTTTATTTTGTGTGATTTTATCAAGTTGTATGAATGATTTTGGTGTGGTGCTTTCAAATAAAGATTCACAAAGCTCTTTAAAAGGCTTTTCTATGGTTCCTTCTATCCTTGCTCCACCTTCAGTGGCATTATAAGTTTGGATGTTTTGTTTTTTATTATCAGCAATAGCTTCTTCTAGATAATGTTTAAACACCATCCATATTTCGTGTGTTTTCACCATGCTGTTACCACCATAACCCAAAGTTTGAATATGTTCATAATGACTTTCGCAGTCTGCCTTATAATGATAATCTTGAGGATGTGAAAATCCATCATCAGAATAAGCTAAATCTTGTCCTATTAAAATGATATTTTTGTGTTGTAAGCAAGATGCTATGAAATAAGCCATATTTGCCACGCTTGGAGTATTTATTAAGCTATCCAGGTCTTTTAAATGAAAAAGTTTACTAAAATCACCTATTTTTTGTATAAAAATAAAATCCCTATTGTTTTCTTTTAAATATTTAGGGGTGTTTTTATATACAATTTCAGTTAAGATGAATAATATATCTTTATCAAAATCTCCAAAATTATTATTAAAAAATTCACTTGTTTTTTCTATTCTCTCTAAAGATAAAACATAATCAGGTTTTATATTATGTTTTGCTAGTATAGGATAAGCGCTATCAGCGCAAAAGATAGTTGCTTTATTTGCATATTTTTTAAGCAGAGGGAGTTGTTTGATTAAAGAAGGACCTGTTGAAACTATAATAGCGTTTTGGTAGGTGTTTTTTCGTTTTGATAATAATTCTTTAAAAGAATGATTTAAAAAAAGATCTGGTAGGTTATAAATAAAATTTTCTATACCTTTTAAAGCATCTTTTGAAGAATTGCCAAATTTTAAAATAGATTTTTTTATATAAGTTTGCATAGTTTCGTTTGTTTTTAAAATATCATTGTGAAATTTTTCATAATAATCACAATGGATATCTAAAAAATAAGTTCTTAAGAAATTAAAAAACGGCGAGCTATTGCATAAAATTTGAAAATGTGTATAGTTTATATTGTTTATATCTAAAATAATTAGTCGACAGTCTTTTAACTCTTCACTAAAATCTAAAAGATGAAAACTCAGATAAATAAATTCTATTTCTTTTTCAAAAATAACAATTTTTTGTCTATTTTTGTTTTGCAAGAGAATTTTATACAAAATTCCGTTGCCAAAACCAAAAAAATATAATATTGGATATAATAAATATTTATCATTGTATAGATTTATTTTTTCGTTTAACTCATCAAGTGTATTATTATACAACGCTTGTTCTCTTTTATGATGAATAAAATTAATATCTAAAGGATCAGATCCTTGTTTTATTTTAAAATTATTTTGCTTGAAATTTGTTAGTTTTTCTTTTAAATCTTTATTACTTAGAGCTTTTAAATTTTTATTAAAAATATTTTCTTGCATAATTACTCCAAAAAATCTTCTTTTTTTAACGCTTGTCCAAATTCTATATCGCAACTTGCTTTTTTACCAAGTATGATAGGTAAAAATTTAGGATGTAAGCCCAGGCTTGGTCTTATGCTTTTTACATTATCTTGTGTAAAAATTTCACCTTTTTTTATATCTTTACTCGCATATAAGCTTCTTGCAAAATGACGATTTTTTAAGGTTTTATCATCTATTATTAAGCTAGATTTACCTAGTGCTTGCTCGCTCAAGCGTACCATAGAACACATTTGTTTAAACTCTTCATAATCAAGACTAAATTTAGCATCAGCACTATTTAAGCTTTTATCTAATATAAAATGTTTTTCTATGACTTTTGCTCCAAGAGCTACTGCTAAAGTAGGTGCTAAAAAACCCTCGCTATGATCGCTTAAGCCTACTATGGTTTTAAATTTTTCTTGTAAAGTTTTGATGGCGTTTAGATTTAAATCACAAATTTGTGAAGGATAAGCCGAAGTGCATTTAAGCAAAATTAGATTTGGGTTGTTTTCTTCTTGGAAAATTTTAACAACCATTTCAAGCTCTTCTTCATAAGCTATACCTGTAGAAACCAAAGTAGGTTTGTTTTCTTTTGCCACATAACGCACAAAATCATAATCATTTACTTCAAAAGAAGCGATTTTATAAGCTGGGGGATTAAATTGTTTTAAAAAATTCACATCCTCTTTAGAGAAAGGACTAGAAAAGCAGATTAGCCCTTCGTTTTTGGCGCATTCAAAAAGTTTTTCATGCCACTCATAAGGCGTTTTAGCTTCTTCGTATAATTCGTATAGTTTACGTCCATGCCACAAACCACCTTCGATAATAAAATCTTTTTTGTTTGAATTTAGTGTTAGACTATCTGGGGTATAGGTTTGAATTTTTATAGCATCAGCTCCTGCTTTTTTAGCTGTTTGTATGGTTTTTAAGGCCACTTCAAGGCTGTTTGCATGGTTAGCTGAAAGCTCGGCGATGATAAAAACTTTTTTATCTAAATTAAAATTTTCTATAAACATTAAAAGCCTTTTAGCAAATCAAAATTATAGTATTTTATATTTTAATTATTAATTATGATTAAAGGTTTATTTAGTAAAATAAATTTATTATAAGTTTATTAAGGAAAAGTTATGACTAAAACACTTGAGTATTCGATTTATCATTTTTTTGAGCATATTTTAAAATTAAAAATTTCACAAAAAAGCGTGATTAGAGGCGAACTTTATGGGGCTTCTATACCTTTGTATTTTAAAGATGAGGAATATAGTTTTTATTTGTTTTTTCAAAAACAAGCTTTAAATGAAATTGCACAATTTTTATTACATGAAGAATTAAAAGAAGATGGATTGGCAGATTTAGTTAAAGAAGTGGCTAATCAAATCATAGGCTATGCTAAAAAGCTACTTAATGATACTAATGGAAAAGATGAGTATCGTTTAGGTGTTCCTGAGTATTTAGGGCGTATTGATGGATTTTCAAAAATTAAACTCAAAGAAAAATTTACTTATGAAGTAAAAAATGCTTCCTTTAGAATAGGTTATAAAAAAATATGATAGAAGATCATTTAGGATTATTGCAATCTTATGAAGATATTTTAGACATTAGTGTTGATTTTGTCAGTGAGCTTGGCACGACTAATATGAGTGTGAGAGAACTCTTAAAGCTAGAAGTTGGTTCTGTGATAGATCTTGAAAAGCCAGCAGGCGAAAGTGTGGAGCTTTACTTGAATAAAAGAATTTTTGGTAAAGGTGAGGTGATGGTGTATGAAAAAAACCTTGCCATAAGAATTAATGAGATTTTAGATTCTAAATCAGTATTGCAGTATTTTAAAAAAGAATTGCAATGAGATTTATTTGGATTTTACTACTTGCTTTGCCTCTTTTTGGGGCAAAAATTCTTGATTATAATATCTATCCTAGAGAAGATAGGGTGGATATTACTTTTTCATTTGATATTCCCTATAAAGAAGGCATTAGTCAAAAGAGAAAAGGCGATATTACTATCTTTACACTAAATGCTCAAAGTGTTAAAGAAGAAGATAAGACATTAAATTCTAATATAATTAAAAAAATAAAAATTTTTTCAGAAGGTAAAAAAACTTTTATAGCCTTAAGTGTTGGTGATAAGATACAAATTAATGCAGATACGATTGGTGAATATGGCTTAAGACTGCGCGCTCAAAAAGAAGGTATGAATTTAGCAACTAAAAATAGCTTAGAAGAAAAAAATGAGGAGATAAAAATGCAAGAGTATGATTTTACAAATTATATTTTAGTTGTAAGTGTTTTGATACTTTTGCTTGTTGGACTTTGGTTTTTAAAAATGTATTTAAGACAAAAACATCCTTTAGATAGAAATTTTACTTTGATTTTTCAAAGACCACTTGATAGACATAACCAACTTGTAGTCTTTGAGTATGGCTTAAAACGCTATACTATGATCATAGGAAATTCTAATGTGGTATTAGAAACAAGTGAAGCTATGATGAAAAATGAGGAACAAAACAAAACATCCCAAAAACCAAAAGAAAAAGACTTTGATTCTTATTTTGAAGAAAATAAACAAAGATTGCAAAATTTACTTTTAAAACAAAATGCTTAATTAGATTGATTAAAAGCTAAAACAATAAGTTTTGGCTTTGAAATTTTTTTGATTTCTTCTCTTGAAAAATAAATTTGTTTTTTTGTTGAATAAATATATAAGGTATGATTTTTTAATGTAAAATCAAGATTTTCATCACTATCTTTAGCAAGTTTTTTTGCTAGTGCTAGAATAAAATTAAGCCAAGCTAATATATGGTTATTTGGTAATAATTCTTTAACATGTTCTATAGCAAGGGGATTTATTTTTTTACCATTGGCTTTTAAAAGAGTTGCAATAAGCAAAATTTCTTTGTGTGAAAAGCCAAAGTTTAAGCCACTCATTGCCATATAGGCGCTATGTTCATTAGCAAAATAAAAATTAATTTTTTCACCTATATGGGCTAATTTAGCAGCGCTTAAAAGATCTTTTTTAAAATCTGAACTTATTTTGTGAATAGGTGAAAGTACGTCAAATAATTTACTTGCAAAATAAGCACTTTTATCTTTATAATCAACACCAAAGCGATCTTGTAAGGATTTTAAACTTGGGTTGAAATTTGGCGGAAATTTGGCATTAAATTGCGAAAAGTCATTAGTGTCGTTTTTTATTTTGGCATATTTTTGAAAAAGATTAGATAAAAACACGCCTTCTCTAACACCTACTGCAGAAGTGATGATATTTTTAGCTTTGAGTTTTTTAGCTAAGGCTAAAAATATGACACAACCTTCTTTTATAGTATCAAAACGATCTTTTTTGATATCAAAATCTGTTAAATTTTTTGCATTTTGAATTTTTTCTATATAATTTTTTTCTCTTTCAAAGCTGTAGCTGAAATTATGGATTATTTTTAAAGGATAGGAATTTTTTTTCATTATAGAATTTGACAATGCTCTTAAGCTTCCACCTATGGCAATAATATTTTCACTTTGAAAATGTTTTGGAACTTGCATTAGAGCTTCTTGTATGAATTGATCTAGAGCATTTAATCTTTTAGTATCATAAAAAATCTCTTTTAATCTTACGGTTCCTAGATCAAGCGAAATACAATCTATAATTTTACCTTCTTTAATCAAGCAAAGCTCGGTTGATCCTCCACCTATGTCTATGGTGGTGGCATTTTGAATATTTGATAGTAAATTTAATGCAGCAAGACCACCTAAAAATGATTCTGTTTTACCATTAATGCATTTTATGTTTAAACCCACATTTTTTGATATTCTAGTAATAAATTCTTTTGCATTAGGCGCATCTCTTAGCGCAGAAGTTCCAACAGCAATAATTTTCCTACATTTTTCTTTTACAGCTTTTTCTTTAAAATAAGCTAGTGCCTTCTCGGCCTTAAACATGGCTTCTTCTTGGAGGATTTTGTTGTTATTATAAGCATTTTCTCCAAGTCTTACTTTCTTTTTGTGTTCACTGCAAATAAAAAAACCATATCTTGAGGTTCTTTCAAAAACAACCATACGAACGGAGTTAGAGCCAAGATCAATTACTGCTGTTTTTTTAGCCATTAAATATCTTTATTTTTATGTTTTAAGCGAAGCTCATCAATACTTTCTACATTATCAGGATCAGGTATGATACAATCTACTGGACAGGCCACTATACAGGCTGGTTCTGAAAATTCATTCACACATTCAGTACATAAATCAGGATCTATGACATAGATTGGATCATTATCATAAATAGCTTCATCTGGGCATTCTTCTCTGCATGCATCACAGGATATACATTCTCTAGTGATTAAAAGTGACATACTTTTCCTTTTATTGATAATAAAGCAAACTTATACTATATAAAAACTTATAGCTAATTTAAAAAGAGATAAAAATATTTAATTTTTAGAATGATTAAATCATTCTAAAAATTTTTAGTTAGTTTTTTTAGGAAAACAAAAGCGATATCCTCTGCGGCGCACAGTTTCTATAGTGGAAATATTAAGAGGTTTATCCATTTTTTGTCTTATTTGATTGATTGCAACTTCTATAACATTTGGAGTTACAAGTTCAGGTTCTTCCCAAATAGCATCTAAAAGTTGTTCTTTTGATACGATTTGATCAGAGTGTCTAGCAAGGTGAGTTAAAACTTCAAAAGGCTTTCCTTTTAACTCTATGTCTTTTCCTTGATAAGTGATTTTTTCTTCATCAGGATCAATCACTAAATCATCAATCTTAATCACATTTGTCCCGCCAAATCTAAGTCTAGCTTCGATTCTTGCCATTAAAATTTCAAAATCCAAAGGTTTTTTTATATAATCATCTGCTCCAGCTTTTAAAGCTTTGATTTCATTTTCTTTATCTGCTTTTGTACACATTGTTACTATAGCAGTTCTTGGAGATTTTTGTTTGATAGCATTGATCAAATCGCTTGCATCATTATTGCCTATAGTCCAATTTGATAATACTAAATCATAATGTCTAATACCTATAAAATACTCAGCGTCTTTAAAATTTTCTGAAGTGTCGCTTTGGTAGCCAAACTCATTTAAAGTGTTTGATAAGGTTTTATTAAGCGATGCTTCATCTTCTACAACTAAAATACGCATTTTATTCCTTTGAAGATAGTTTTAGTGCAAAAGTATAACACAAATTAAGCAAATGTTCAAAATTCTTTAAAAAATTTTTAATATTTTTTGCTTAAACTAGCTCCAACGCACGCATTTTTGATGATATCGGGCTTATAACAAGTAATATTTATAAATTGAAGTTTTTTATGATGTTTTTTGATATCTTTGCATATATATTTTAAAGATTTTTCTATAGTCTTAAATTTTTTCTTTTTATAGATTTTTTCTATTCTAGTGCATAATTTTGCATAATCTAAAAATTTCTTACTTTTAGCTTCTAATTCTATTAGGACTTTTTGCTCTTGGATTCTTTCAAAATCCAAAAGCCCTATAATGCATTTAAATTCTAAGCTAACTTTTATATGACTTTGCATTCTTGTTTTCCAATAAGTCTTAAAATATTTGGTATGTGTTTATAAACTACTATAAAAGCGATGATAAATATCGGCGCATGGGTATTAATCACAGGCATATCATAATGAAATATAAAAGAAGTTGCAATTAAAACAATTAAAGCTCCAAGTGAGGCCAAGCTTGAAATTTTAAATACCTTACCTATAATAAACCAAGCCAAAAGTGCACATATAATCTCAAAAGGTAAAAATACTGCTAAAACCCCAGCTCCAGTAGCTACTCCTTTGCCACCTTCAAATTTTAAATAAGGAGAAAAACAATGGCCAAATACTGCTAAAACCGCCATAGTCCATAAGATATTTTCATCATAGCCTAAAATTTTTGCTACTAATATAGGTGCAATTCCTTTAAGTGCATCTAAGACAATTGTTGCAACAGCAAGTGTTTTGGCAAGCTTAGGATCGCTTTCTTTTACTACTCTTAAAACATTGGTAGCACCTATGCTTTTACTGCCTGCATTTTTGATATTTGTTTTGGCAAAAATTTGAGCTAGTAAAAGACCAAAAGGTATAGCACCTATAAGATAAGCTAAAAGATAGATTATTAAATTTTCCATTTACTTTTTATCCTGATTATATAAAACTTTATAAAATGATAGCAAAAAACCCTGAAATAAATATTTAAGATATATTTTATCCTATAATAATTTTTATTGTTAAATAGAAATTTTTTATTTTGTTTAAAGAAAATTATAGATATATTTTCAATAAGTTTATTTTAAATAGGCTTTATTTTATCTTATTTAGGAGTAGATAATGAAAAAAATTTCATTATTAGTTGCATCATCATTATTAGTTGCATCAACTGCTTTTGCTAACGATAAAGCTTTACTAGATGAAGCAAAAGCTGCAGGTTTAGCACCTTTACCAAAGGATCAAGCAGGTGTTGAAAAACTATTAAAAGAAATGGGAGTTAAGGCTAGCAAATTCTCTAAAGAAAAAGCTAATCTTGGTAAAAAGCTGTATTTTGAGCCAAGACTTTCTAAAAGTGGTTTGATTTCTTGTAATACCTGTCATAATTTAGGTATGGGTGGTGCTGATGGTATAGCAGCTGCTGTAGGACACAAATGGACAGCTAATCCTCATCATTTAAATTCGCCAACAGTTTATAACTCAGTTTTAAATTCAACTCAATTTTGGGATGGTAGAGCAGGTACTTTAGCAGATCAAGCAAAAGGACCAATCGAAGCAGAACCTGAAATGGCAACCCCGGCAAAACTAGCTGTTGAAAAAATTTCTTCTATGCCAGAATATGTAAAAGAATTTAAAAAAGTTTATGGAAGTAGTGGAGTGACTTTTGACAATATCGCAGATGCTATTGCTACATTTGAAAGAACACTTTTAACTCCATCTAAATTTGATAAATTCTTAGAAGGTGACACAAAAGCATTAAGTAAAAAAGAAAAAGAAGGTTTGAAAACTTTCATCGATAAAGGCTGTACGGCTTGCCATACAGGAGTAAATTTAGGTGGTAGTATGCAGGCTTTCCAAGTAGCAGCTAAATATAAATTTGCAAATGTAGGAGATTTTAAAGGCGATGCAAATGGTTTAGTTAAAACTCCAACCTTAAGAAATATTGCTGAAACAGCTCCATACTTCCACAATGGTGCTATTTGGTCTTTACAAGAAGCAATCAAAGAAATGGGTAGCGTGCAACTTGGCATAGAAATTTCTGACAAAGAAGCAGCTTCTATAGAAACTTTCTTACATGCTCTAACAGGTAAAAAACCAAGTATTACTTATCCTCAGCTTCCAAAAGCAACTGAAAAAACTCCAAAACCAGAGCTTTAATCAAATTTTCCCCAAAGATATTTCTTTGGGGAATGTTGTTTTTTATTTATTTTTTATATATAATACATTCTTAATTTTTAATTAAGAATTGGCTATGAAAAATAAAATTTTATTTAGTGTGATTGCATTAACAGCTATTTTATTTAGTGCGTGTGCTAATCATGCAAAAGTAAACAATGAATTAGAGCAAAAGTTAACCCAAAAGATATGTTCTGATGAATTTTTTGCCCAAGAAATGACTAAGGTAGATAAAAAAGATGATCCAGTATATGTAGGATTAAATGCAGGTTTAATCGCAAAAAATTGTGGAGATTTTAATCTTAGTAATGAATTTTTTGATAAGGTTGAGGAATCTTATCAAGTTGATGTGGATTTAAGAAGTGGCGCTCAAAAAATTACTAAAACAGCTGCAACTACATTAATAAATGATTCTATATTAGACTATGATGGCTCTTTATATGAAAGAATAATGGTAAATACATATAAGGGTTTAAATTTTATGAGTGAGGGTGATTATAACAACGCAAGAGTGGAGTTTAAAAGAGCTTTATTGCGTCAAGATAGAGCAAAAGATTATTTTAAAGCTCAAATTGCTAAAAATAAAGCAGAATTAGAAAAGGCCAAAAAAGAAGATCCAAATTTTAATAAAAATTTTAGTGAATCAACAAAACAAATAAATGCTCAATATGAAGTTTTGTTTGAAGAATTTTCAACAAGTAAAAATTTTACCAATCCTTATGCAACTTACTTAGCTTCGATTTTTTATTATATGAGCAAAGATTATACTTTGGCTAAAGATTTATTTAAAGAAATAAAGATTTTAAACCCAAAAAATAAAGAAATTAATAAAGAGTGGAAAGCAATTAGCGACGCTAAATCAAAAAATAAATATGTTTTTATTGTTTATGAGAATGGTTTTGGTGTGGTAAAGGATGAGTTTAAATTAACTCTGCCTTTGATTTTAAATGACACTCTTACGACAACTTCTATTGCTCTACCTAAGCTAAAAAAAAGAAGCCAGTCTTTTGAGTATTTAAGTGTAAATGATACTAATACTACAAAATTAGTTGATTTGGATAATGTTGTAGCAAGCGAGTTTAAGTTCGAGCAACCATCAATAGTTACCAAAGCAATAGTTTCAGCTATTTTAAAAACTACTATCAATGTAGCAGTAGCTAACAATGACTCAACGGGAGGTTTTTTAAGTCTTGCTAGTGGTATCATGAATGCAGCAACTACTCAAGCTGATGTTAGATCTTGGAGAGGATTGCCACAAAGCATAGGAGTTGTTATGATTAAAAATACAGGTAAAATTATTATTAAAACTCCAAGTGATGATGTGTTATTTGAAAGACAGATTAATCCAAAGAAAAATGCATTGGTTGTAGTGCGTTCTTTTGCACCTAATATTGCTCCAAGTATAAATATCATAGAAAAATGAAAAAGATAATTTTTTTATTGTTATTAAATTGTATGTTATTGGTTTCGCAAGATACTTTTGATGCAAATTTTAAACATACAAATGTAAAAAGTATAAAAGAAAGAATAAATAATGCAGGATTATTAGAAGTGCAGATTACTTTTTATAGTTCTGTTGATAAAAAGCTTTCTTATAAAATAGAATGGTTTGATAAGGATGGGTTTGTTATAAAAAATACTATTGATAAAAACTATAAAAATATAAGATTGTTAGCTAAACAAGAATATATTATACAAAATATAGCTAGCAATAAGGAAGCAAAAAAATATAAAATATATATTAAATAAAAAAGGATAAAAAATGCAAAAAATTAAAATTTTAACAAGTGTAGTGGTTATAGGTGTTTTATTTAGTGCGTGTATGCAACAACCTATTTATGTAGATGGAACTGCGACAAAAGTAAAACAAGGCGATTCTTTAAGCATGGCTTTAACTGGTGAAGATTTTGACAATACAGCTAAAGAAATGTTAAATAGTTTGTTTAATTCAAGTTATGTTGTGAATAAAATAGGAAATTCAGGTAAGGCTATTGTGGCAGTTTATGATGTGGTAAATGATACGGCTTTAAGAATAGATACTAGAAATTTGACTGATTTGATGGTAGAAGAACTTATAAATTCAGGTAAATTTGCAGCTTCAGCTACTCAAGGCAATGATAGTGCTACTCAAAATAATATGGATGATGTAACGAGCGATAAAGATGATGATAGATATGATAAAGCTACAGTATCTAAAAATCATACGCAAATTAGTGCTTCTTTGACTTTACAAGGAAGAATTGGTCAGCAAAATATAAAATTAAGCAACGGTAAAACCCAAGTTGAATACTTTTTTGTTATGAAATTAGCTGAAAAGGGCAGTGGTTTGGTAGTATGGCAAAAAACTAATAGAATCAATAAACTAGGATCTAGTAAAACTGTAAGCTGGTAATATAAAACAACAAGGAAAGATATGATGAAAAAAAGATTTGTTATTGGATCATTATTGGTAGCGAGTTTTCTTTATGCTCAAGCAACTCCACAAGTTGAAATTACTCAAGAAGATATTAAAATTCAAAATGAAATGTCAGATGCTAGCTCTAAAGATATTACTCCAAAATCTTTAGATGATTTTTTTGAAGAATTTGCAGATAATTTTGGTATAGAATATGGTATTACAAAAGATGGAAAAACCTTTTATACGGGTAGAAGTGTAGTTGCGCTAAGCGATAGCGATCCTCAATTTGCTCAAGCTTTGCAAAATGCTTACCAAAAAGCTATGCTTAATTTACAGTCTGATTTTATTGAAGATGCCTTTGGAAGAATGGCAGTGAGTAAAATTCAAAATTACGAAGCTGATAATTCTACTAATGCAAAAGAATTTGAAGAACTGCCAAAAGGAAGTGTTGTAGGGCAAATTTTTGATAAACTGGTTCAATTAAGTGGTGCAAAATTAGATAAAGCTTTGAGAGATTTGGGTATTAATGTAGAAGGTTTAACAGAGGAAAGAAAGAAGATTTTATTAAAAGAAGAGTTTCTTAATAAAACAATTACTAGTGCAGTTGGCTCAATGAGCGGTTTAATTCCTGTGCAAACTATAGTTACGCAAAGAAGAGGGTAATATGATATTGGTGTAATTGCAGTTGTTTCTAAAAAAACTCGTCAACTTGCTAAAGATATGTCTTTAGCGCGTCAAAGCAAGATCAAAGGTAAAGGAAAAAATATCAACGAGTATTTACCAAAAGACAATAAAAGCTTTCTTAATGAATATGGCATTCGCTTAGTTTATGATGAAAAAGGTTCACCGGTTATTTTAAGCTATGGAAATTGGGGTTATATTGCTGATGCAAATAATGCCAAGAAGACAAATATATTAGAAGATAGGGCTAAAGATACAGCTTCAACTATGGCTGATGCAGCTATAATTGAATTTATCAATACAAATTTAAGTTTAAAAGATGAAAAAACTACAGGTGAAAGTTATGAAGAAATCATCAAGCAAAGCTTAAATATCAATGACAACACTACTCAAGAACAAATTCAAGATTTCACAAATATTGTAGAAAAAATCAATACAAAAATAAAAGCAAGTGCTAGCGGAAAAATCAAAGGCATAGGAACACTTAAAAGATGGAATTATACAAGCGAAAATGGTATAGAACATGTAGGTGTTGTAAGATTTTATTCTTATGATAATGTGGCAAATATTAACGAAGCTTTAAAATCAAATTCAAACACTAGTGTCCCAAAAACTGAACCTAAAAAGTCTTCTAATATACAAAGAAGTTCTAATGTTGTAAATGATATAGATGATTTTTAGGAAAAATTTATGAAGATATTACAAATTTGTATTTTGATTTTATGTTTTCATTTGAGTTTATATGCCAAAATAATCACCACAAGCACTACCAATTCAAGTACAGGCGAGGGTATAGGAGCTAGCAGAGAAGAGGCAATAAATGATGCCATAATAGAAGCTATTGGTAAATTAAATGGTGTTAATATTGACTCAACCAAGCAGTCTTTTGTCGGGGTAAATTCAAATAATAAAAAGACTAATATGGAAGATAGCTATAAAGAGCAAATCATAAAAGCTACAAAAGGCAGAGTTGATGCATATGAAATTGATAGTGTGGTTCAAGAAAACGATAAATACATAGCAAATGTAACCATTTTTAAAACTACTACTCATAAAAAATATCAAATACCAGGTTATAAGCCAGATAGTAGAAGAAGTATTACGGTATTTAATACCTCTTCTAAATACCAAGAGCTTGGAAATATTTTACAGCAAAAAATTATCACAGATTTACTTCAAAGTAGGAAATTTAATGTTTTAGATAGAGATTCTAAAGGTTATTATGAAATGGAGAAAGCTTTGATAAATTCATCTAATACGCATAAAGATGAAATTTACAAACTTAAGAATGTTTTAGCTACTGATTATATTTTGTTATTTCATGTAGGTGGAGTAGATCTTAAAACCAAAGGAAATAAAAATAAAATAGATGTTGTGGTGGATTATCGCGTGCTTTTATTTGCCACCAGACAAATTAAATTTTCAAATACTTTAACCATGTCAGCCTTTGTTAAAGGTGATTCTTTAGTAGCTAGTGAAAAGCTAAGTGAAAAAATTGCAAAGAAAATTTCAGATGATATTTTAAATGCTATTTATCCTTTAAAAGTTGCACAAGTTAGTAATAATGAAGTAGTCTTCTCGCAAACTTTGAGTAATGATGAAATCTATGAGTGTTATTCTTTAGGTGAAGTGATAAAGGATGCTTATACTAAAGAAAATACAGCAAGAATAGAAACAAAAAGTGGAAAGGTTCAAATTATCCGCTCAACACCAAAACTATCATATGCTAAAATTCTTGAAGGAAGTGTTAAAAAAGATGATGTTTGTAGGCCTTTAGATGAAGCTAATATGGGCGTGGAAAAACAACATAGTGTAAATCCAAATGGTACGGTAAATTTAGGTTGGTAATTAACCTAAATTTAAAATTATTTTGAGTATAATCTCAAGTTTTAACCACTAAAGCTTTTTAAATTTATGTTTTATGCATAATGCTTTATGGTGCTACCAAAATATTTTAAGAAAGGATAGCTGTATGTATGCTATTATAAAACACAGTGGAAAACAATACAGAGTAAGCCAAGGTGATGAGCTTAAACTAGATCGTTTTGAAGCTGAAGTAAAATCAAGCGTAGAAGTAAGTGAAGTTCTTGCTGTATGTGATAAAGAATTAAAGGTAGGTGCGCCGTTTGTTGCGGGTGCAAAAGTTGTTTTAGAAGTGATTGCTCATGGAAAAGACAAAAAAGTTGTGATTTATAAAAAAAGACGTAGAAAAGACTCAAAATTAAAACGCGGTTTTAGAAGACAATTTACTCGCGTTAGAGTAGTAGATATTAAAGCTTAAGGAGTAAAGAATGGCACACAAGAAAGGTCAAGGTTCAACTCAGAATAATCGTGATTCTATAGGTCGTCGTCTAGGTGTTAAAAAATTTGGTGGAGAATTTGTTCGCGCTGGCAACATCATCATTCGCCAAAGAGGAACAGCAACTCATGCAGGTAATAACGTAGGCATGGGAAAAGACCATACAATTTTTGCTTTAATTGATGGTTTTGTAAAATTTGAAAGAAAAGATAAAAATAGAAAAAAAGTTTCTGTTTATCCTGCATAATTTAAAGGCTACTTTGTAGCCTTTTTCTTCTTTTTAATCTTAATATATTAAAAAAAATATAATATCATTTTAAAAATTTATACTTTGGTGATTGTATGTTTATAGATAATGTAAAATTAGTTTTAAGTTCAGGTAATGGTGGCAAAGGTGCTGTGAGTTTTCGCCGTGAAAAACATGTTCCACTTGGTGGACCTGATGGTGGCGATGGTGGAAATGGTGGCGATGTGTATTTTATATGCGATAATAATACTCATACCCTAGCGCACTTTAAAGGTAAAAAAGAACTTAAAGCACAAAATGGCCAGCCGGGTTTGGGCCGTAACAAAAATGGCAAAAGAGGGGAAAGTTTAGAGTTGATTGTCCCTCAAGGCACCCAAGTAATTGATGCACAAAGTGGGGAAGTTTTACTTGATATGTTAGTAGAAGGTCAAAAAGAACTCTTTTTAAAAGGTGGTAAAGGTGGTCTTGGTAATACTCACTTTAAAAACTCTACTAATCAGCGCCCAGATTATGCCCAACCAGGCGTGGCAGGAAAAACCTTAAGCGTGCGTTTAGAGTTAAAACTCATAGCAGATGTTGGGCTTGTAGGCTTTCCAAATGTAGGAAAATCCACTCTTATAAGCGTAGTGTCTAATGCAAGACCTGAAATAGCTAATTATGAATTTACTACTTTAACTCCAAAACTTGGTATGGTTGAAGTAGATGATTATAATTCTTTTGTAATGGCAGACATTCCAGGTATTATAGAAGGTGCAAGCGATGGTAGGGGTTTGGGACTTGAGTTTTTAAGACACATAGAAAGAACTTCTTTTTTACTTTTTGTACTTGATCCATTAAGAGATATGAGTTTAAAAGAGCAATTTTGCATTTTAAGAAAAGAATTGGAAAAATTTTCAAGCAAGCTTTATGCAAGAAATTTTGGCTTAATGCTTTCAAAAAGTGATAGTGTAAATTTAGGTGAGGAATTTGCACAAAAAATGGAAGATGATTATAATGAGTTAAAAGCTTATTTACAAAGTCAAAATAATCCACAAAGCTTTTTTATTAAAGTATCAAGCCTTGAAAAAACTGGACTTAAAGAGCTTAAATTTATGCTTTTAGAAGAAGTTAAAAAAATTAGAAGTCAAAATAATCTTTGATGAGTGAAAATTTAACTATAGATTTTATCCAAGAATATATCAAGTCCAATTTTAAAGGTTTGGTATATAAATTTACCTATAAAGAACATAGCTTTTTTTATAATCCCGATAAGGTTTTAAAAAACGGAGTTTATTTTTGTACTATTAAAGAAAATGATGGCATAAATGATAAAGCTTCGAATTTAAATAGAGAAGGTGTGTTTCGTCTAAGTTGTTCTCTTTGTGATCAAGATTACCAAAATCTTTTTGGTCAAAAACCTAAAAAAGCTTTAAAGGGTGAGATTGTTAGTTTAAATTATGATTTTTCTATGCTTGATCTTATCATGCCTCATCCAATTTATGCTTATATGGGATATATTTGTATTAACAATCCTTCAAGAAAAAATTTTGAAATTTTTAAAGATTATCTTGAGCTTTCATATCAAAAAGCTATAAAAACTTATCAAAAAAGGATAGCGGCACTATGAAAAATATCATTTTTATGGGAACTCCCTCTTATGCAACATGTATTTTAAAAGAGCTTGTCGATAAAGGATTTAATGTCCAAGCCTTATTTACTCAACCTGATAAACCTGTGGGAAGAAAGCAAATTTTAACTCCAAGTGATACTAAAAAGTTTGTTTTAGAAAATAATTTAAATATAGAAATTTTCACTCCAAAAAGCTTAAAAGATGAAAATATAATCAATGAAATAAAAAATCTAAAACCTGACTTTATAGTTGTTGCTGCTTATGGGAAGATTTTACCAAAAGAAATTTTAGATATTACTCCTTGTATCAATTTACATGCTTCTTTGCTTCCTAAATATCGTGGCGCTTCGCCTATACAAAGTGCTATTTTAAATGGGGATAAAATAAGCGGGGTTTGCACTATGCTTATGGAAGAAGGGCTTGATAGTGGTGCAATCTTAGAAAGCATAGAATGTGGTATAGAAGGTAAAAATTCAGCTGAGGTTTTTACCATGCTTTCCAATTTAGCAGCCAAGCTTACTATTTCTACACTTTTGAATTTTGAAAAAATTATCCCAAAAAAGCAAGATGAAAGTTTAGTTACACATTGTAAAAAAATTAAAAAAGAAGATGGCTTGATTGCTTTAAATAATGCAAGTGAAATCTATCAAAAATTTCTAGCTTTTGCACCTTGGCCTGGAATTTTTTTAGAAAATGGTTTGAAATTTTTAGACATAGAATTAGTTGATAGTGAAAAAACTCAAAAACCAGGTGTGATTTTGCAAGTAGAAAAGGAAAGCTTTTTGCTTTCGTGTGCAAAAGGTATTTTAAGGATTAAAACTTTACAAGAAAGTGGAAAAAAAGCTTTAGATGCTAAGACTTATTTAAATGGAAAAAGGTTAAAACTTGGAGATAGTTTATTTTGATGAGCTTGAATCAACTCAAGTTTATTTAAGTGATAAAATTCGCAGTGGAGAAATTACTAACAATACAGCCATTTGTGCTTTTATTCAAAGTGCTGGTATAGGCAGTAGAGATAATACTTGGCAAAGTAAGCAAGGAAATTTGCATGTATCTTTTTGCATAAAAACTCAAGAATTAACACAAGATCTTCCTTTGGCTTCTGCTAGTATATACTTTGCATTTTTAATGAAAGAAGTATTGCAAAGACAAAATTCAAAAGTATGGATTAAATGGCCTAATGATTTTTATATAGAAGATAAAAAAATAGGCGGATTGATGAGTTCTAAAATCAATGATTTTTTGGTTGTAGGAATGGGGATTAATCTTAAATACGCCCCATTTAATGCTGAAATTTTAGATATAGAAGTGGATATAGCAAAACTTTTAAATGAGTATTTTTCTTATGTAGATGAGAAAATTTTATGGAAGAATATTTTTAGCAAGTATATGCTAGAATTTGAAAAATCAAGAAATTTTTTTATACATAATGAAGGTAAGATTTTATCTTTAAAAGATGCTTTATTGTATAAAGATGGTTCTATATTGTTAGATAATAAAAGGATATATAGTTTAAGATGAGTGAGATAATAACTATTGCAAATCAAAAAGGCGGGGTGGGTAAAACTACTACCGCTATTAATCTAGCGGCTTCTTTGGCAGTAGCTGAAAAAAAGGTTCTTTTGATAGATATTGATCCACAAGCTAATGCTACAACAGGACTTGGTTTTAATAGAAGTAATTATGAATATAATATTTATCATGTTTTTATAGGTAGGAAAAAACTTTCTGAGATTATTTTAAAAACTGAGCTTCCGCAATTATACTTAGCTCCATCAAATATTTCTTTGGTTGGAATTGAGCAAGAAGTAGTAAAAGAAAGTGGAGAATATAGAACGATTTTAAGAGAAAAAATCAAAGAAATTGCTAAAGATTATGATTTTATTATCATTGACTCACCTCCTGCGCTTGGAAGCATTACAGTGAATGCTTTTGCAGCAAGTGATAGTGTTATTATCCCTATACAATGTGAGTTTTATGCACTTGAGGGCGTTGCGATGGTTTTAAACACTATTAAGTTTGTGAAAAAAACTATCAATCCAAAACTAAAAATAAAAGGCTTTTTGCCAACTATGTATAGCTCACAAAATAATCTTTCAAAAGATACTGTGGAAGATTTAAAGCAAAATTTCAAACAAAAGTTATTTAGAACAGGTGATAATGAAGATGATTTCATCATCATACCAAGAAATGTAAAACTTGCTGAAAGTCCAAGCTATGGAAAGCCTATTATACTTTATGATATAAAATCCCCAGGTTCGGTGGCATATCAAAATTTAGCACATTCTATATTAGGATAAAAAATGGCAAAAAAAAGTGCATTAGGAAGAGGTTTAAGTAGTATTTTGGCTGATATTGATGAGGTTTATGAAAAAGAATTAGGCTCTAATGAAGGCAGAATAGAAGAAATTGATATAGATTTAATTAGCCCAAACCCTTATCAACCAAGAAAAAATTTTGATACCCAAGCTCTAGAAGAACTTGCAGGTTCTATCAAAGAATATGGTTTGATTCAGCCTGTTGTGGTTTTTAAAAAAGATGAATTTGATTATATTTTAATAGCAGGTGAGAGAAGATTTAGAGCATGTAAGCTTTTAGAAAAAGAACAGATTAAAGCTGTAGTTTTAAATGTAGATGATATAAAATTACGTGAGCTTGCTTTAATAGAAAATATTCAAAGAGAAAATTTAAACCCTATAGAATTAGCACATTCTTATAAAGAGTTATTAGAAATTCATGATATCACTCAAGAAAAATTAGCCGATCTTATTCACAAATCAAGACCTCAAATTGCTAATACTTTAAGACTTTTAAATTTAAACGAGCAAACGCAAAATTTCATTATAGAAGGTAAAATCTCACAAGGGCATGCAAAAGTTTTAGTGGGACTTGAAAAAGAAGAAGAAAAAATGATAGTTGATACTATCATAGGGCAAAAACTCAATGTAAGAGATACCGAAAAGTTAATTAAAAATTTTAAAAACACAAACCAATTAGAAAAAAACGCAACTTCAAACAAACAATATCAATCTATAATAAATTTAAAAGAAAAAATTGAATCTTTAGGCTTAAAAGTAAATGCAAAAGATTTAAAAATTACTATAAATTTTGAAAATGAAGATGAGGTTAGGGAATTTCTAAAGACATTAAATTAAATATGTTTTTAGGTATGTTTTGCTATAATTTCGCGTTTTATTTAGATTTATTTAGGAGTATTAATGTTTAATGATGTACACTTTTCCATCATGATAGCCACTGGTGTCATTTTTTTGCTTATGATAGCGATTTTAAATTCTATGCTCTATAAACCTTTGATTAAATTTATGGATTCTAGGGATTTAACTATAAAAAATGATGAAGAAAAAATGAAAAAAAATTCTGATGATGTTTCAAATGTAGAAAGTGAATTAGAAAAAATTCATATCCAAACAAGAGATGAAATCAATCAAATCAAAGCAAAAGCAATAGAAGAAGCTAAAATAAAACAAGAAAAAGAATTATCAACAAGAAAAAGAGAATTAGAAGATCAAATGCTTGTTTTTCTTAAAAGTCTAAGAGAAAAAGAAAAAGAATTAAAAGAAGAAATGCGTTTAAAAATGCCAGAATTTAAACAAAGCTTTAAAAATAGCTTGAGTAAAATTTAAGGAAGATAAATGTTGAAAAAAATTACATTATTATCAATACTTCCTTTTTATGCTTTTGCAGCAGGTAATGGAAGTGGTGAGTATGATATTATTCCAAGAGCGGTTAATTTTGTTTTATTTGCTGCTATTTTGTATTATTTCATAGCAACACCTTTGAAAAATTTCTACAATGGTAGAATTGCAAAGATTGCATCTAGAATGAATGAAATTCAAGAAAAACTTATTGCAAGTAAAAATCATAAATTAGAAATGATGAAAAAATTAGATTTAGCCAAACAAGAAGCTGTTAATGCAGTTGCTCTTGCAAAAAAAGAGGCAGAAATTATTACTGAAAAAATCGAGAATGAAACAAAAATGGAAATTAAAGCTCTAGAAAAAACTTACGAAGAGCACAAAGAATATGAAATAAGAAAAATGGAAAAAGAAGTTGTGCAAGCAGTTTTAGAAGAAATTTTTGAAGATCAAAATTTACAGCTACAACAAAAAGAAATTTTAAATATCATGATGAAAAAGGTGTCTTGATGGAAAAAGTAATTGCTAAAACATATGCAAAGGCAATATTAGAAAGAAATGATTTTGAAAATTTTTATTCTAATTTGTTAGAGTTAAGCTCAGCTTTTGCATCTAATAAATTTATAGATATTTTAAATTCATACGAAATAAAACAAGACAAAAAACTAGAGTTAATACTTTCATTATTGAATAATCCAAGTGATGCTTTTAAAAATTTTATAAATTTGATTGTGGATAATAAAAGAGAAATGTTAATTCCAGAAATCACTAAAGAGTTAAGTGAACAAAAAGCATCAAAAGAAAATACATTTTTAGGACAAGTTTACTCAAAAGAAAAATTAAGCGAAGAAGAAATTAAAAATTTAGAGGAAAAACTTAGTCTTAAATTTAATGCAAAAATTAGATTAGATAGTAAAATAAGTGATAATGACAGTGTGAAAATTAGCTTAGACGGACTTGGGTATGAAATTTCATTTTCAATGCAAAGCTTAAAAGCTAAGATGAATGAATATATATTAAAAGCAATTTAAGGAGATTTGATGAAATTTAAAGCAGATGAAATTAGTTCTATTATAAAAGAAAGAATTGAAAAATTTGACTTTAATCTTGAAATAGAAGAAACTGGTAAAATTATTTCAGTTGCCGATGGTGTTGCTAAGGTATATGGCCTTAAAAATGCTATGGCTGGAGAGATGGTTGAATTTGAAAATGGCGAAAAAGGAATGGTTCTTAACCTTGAAGAATCAAGTGTTGGTATTGTTATCTTAGGTAAAGGACTTGGACTTAAAGAAGGAAGTTCTGTAAAAAGATTAAAAAAACTTTTAAAAGTTCCAGTTGGAGATGCGTTAATAGGACGTGTTGTAAATGCTTTAGGAGAGCCAATTGATGCTAAAGGCGTAATTGAAGCGAGCGAATATCGTTTTGTAGAAGAAAAAGCAAAAGGTATTATGGCTAGAAAAAGCGTTCATGAGCCATTGCACACAGGTATTAAGGCGATTGATGCTTTAGTTCCAATCGGTAGAGGACAAAGAGAATTAATCATCGGTGATAGACAAACAGGTAAAACAACTGTAGCAATTGATACAATTATTAGTCAAAAAGGTAAGGATGTTATTTGTATTTATGTTGCAATTGGTCAAAAACAAAGTACTGTAGCTCAAGTAGTTAAAAAGCTTGAAGAATATGGTGCAATGGATTATACTATAGTGGTAAATGCGGGTGCATCAGATCCTGCTGCGTTACAGTATCTTGCGCCATATGCTGGGGTAACTATGGGTGAATATTTTAGAGATAATTCAAGACATGCATTGATCGTTTATGATGATTTAAGTAAACATGCTGTTGCATACCGTGAAATGTCTTTGATTTTACGTCGTCCTCCAGGTCGTGAGGCTTATCCTGGTGATGTGTTCTATCTACATTCACGATTGCTTGAAAGAGCAAGTAAGTTAAGCGATGAGCTTGGCGCGGGAAGCTTGACTGCACTTCCTATTATTGAAACTCAAGCAGGGGATGTTTCGGCTTATATTCCAACCAATGTTATTTCAATTACAGATGGTCAAATTTTCTTAGAAACAGATTTATTTAACTCAGGTATTCGTCCTGCGATTAATGTTGGTTTATCTGTATCTCGTGTTGGTGGTGCTGCGCAAATTAAAGCAACAAAACAAGTTTCAGGTACATTAAGACTTGATTTAGCTCAGTATAGAGAATTGCAAGCTTTTGCACAATTTGCAAGTGATTTGGATGAAGCTAGTAGAAAACAACTTGAGCGTGGACAAAGAATGGTTGAAGTTTTAAAGCAACCTCCATATTCTCCACTTTCACCAGAAAATCAAGTTGTGATTATTTTTGCAGGCACTAAAGGTTATTTAGATGATGTTGCAGTTTCGAAAATTGGAGAATTTGAAGCAGCTTTATATCCATTTATTGAGGCTAAGTATCCAGAAATTTTTGAGCAAATTAGAACTAAAAAAGCTTTAGATAAAGATTTAGAAGAAAAACTAGCTAAAGCATTGAGTGAGTTTAAAGCAAACCATATATAAGGTTTTTAAATGTCTAATTTAAAAGAAATTAAAAGAAAAATAAAAAGTGTTCACAATACACAAAAGACAACCAATGCGATGAAGCTTGTCTCTACTGCTAAACTAAGAAAAGCAGAAGAGGCAGCTAAAAAATCAAAGGTTTTTGCTCAAAAAATCGATGAAGTTTTATCAGAAATTGCGTTCAAGATCAATCAATACGATGGGCTTGATGACAAACTTCCATTTTTTAGAAAAAAAGATAATATAGAAAAAATGGATATTATTTTTGTCACAGCCGATAAGGGTTTGTGTGGTGGATTTAATATTAAAACCATTAAAGCCGTAAATGAAATGCTTGAAGATTGCAAAACAAAAAAAATCAAGGTAAGATTAAGAGCTATTGGTAAAACAGGTATAGAATATTTTAATTTTCAAAATATAGAAATTTTGGAAAAATATTTAGATATAAGTTCAAGTCCAGATTATGATAAGACTTGTGCTATTATCCAAAAAGCTGTTGATGATTTTGTAAATGGCGTGACAGATAAAATTGTAATTATTCATAATGGTTATAAAAATATGATTTCACAAGAAATTCGTATTAATGAGTTGTTGCCAGTAGAAGCTATTGTTGGTAAAGAAGAACAAAAGTCTGAATCTTTAATGGACTTAGAACCAGAAGATGAAGAAATTTTAAACGATTTGTTAAAAACTTATTTTGAATATAACATGTACTTTTCTTTAGTTGATTCTTTGGCAGCTGAACATAGTGCTAGAATGCAAGCCATGGATAATGCAACCAACAATGCAAAAGCTAGAGTTAAGCAGCTTAATCTAGCTTATAATAAAGCAAGACAAGAATCTATTACCACCGAGTTGATAGAAATCATCAGCGGTGTTGAGTCAATGAAATAAATTTAGGAGTGATGATGCAAGGTTTTATTTCTCAAGTTTTAGGACCAGTGGTTGATGTTGAATTTAAAGACTATCTTCCACAAATTAATGAAGCTATTATTGTTAATTATGAATTAGAAGGAAAAGAATGCAAGCTAGTTCTTGAAGTAGCTGCGCATTTAGGCGATAATAAAGTAAGAACCATCGCTATGGATATGACGGATGGTCTTGTTAGAGGTTTAACAGCTGTCGCAACTGGAAATCCAATTAGCGTTCCAGTAGGCGAAAAAGTTCTTGGAAGAATTTTTAATGTAACGGGTGATTTGATTGATGAGGGTGAAGAAATCAATTTTGATAAACACTGGTCAATTCATAGAGATCCGCCTCCATTTGAAGAGCAAAGTACAAAAAGTGAAATCTTTGAAACAGGTATAAAGGTTGTTGATTTGTTAGCTCCTTATGCTAAGGGTGGTAAAGTTGGTCTTTTTGGTGGTGCAGGTGTTGGCAAAACCGTTATTATTATGGAATTAATTCACAACGTTGCATTTAAACACAGCGGATATTCGGTTTTTGCAGGTGTTGGCGAAAGAACTCGTGAGGGTAATGACCTTTATAATGAAATGAAAGAAAGTAACGTATTGGATAAAGTTGCATTGTGCTATGGTCAAATGAATGAACCACCAGGGGCAAGAAATCGTATTGCGTTAACAGGTCTTACTATGGCTGAGTATTTTAGAGATGAAATGGGACTTGATGTTTTAATGTTTATTGATAATATTTTTAGATTTTCTCAATCAGGTTCAGAAATGTCAGCGCTTTTAGGAAGAATTCCTTCAGCTGTTGGTTATCAGCCAACCCTAGCTAGCGAAATGGGTAAGTTCCAAGAAAGAATTACTTCAACCAAAAAAGGATCTATTACTTCAGTTCAAGCAGTTTATGTACCAGCAGATGACTTAACAGACCCTGCACCAGCAACAGTTTTTGCACACTTGGATGCAACAACAGTTTTAAATAGATCAATTGCTGAAAAAGGTATTTATCCAGCTGTTGATCCACTTGATTCTACTTCAAGAATGCTTGATCCACAAATTATTGGTGAAGAGCACTATAAAGTAGCACGTGGAGTACAATCAGTATTACAAAAATATAAAGATTTGCAAGATATTATTGCTATTTTGGGTATGGATGAGTTAAGCGAAGAAGATAAATTGATTGTTGAAAGAGCAAGAAAAATTGAAAAATTCCTATCTCAACCATTCTTCGTTGCTGAAGTTTTCACAGGTAGCCCTGGAAAATATATCAGCTTAGAAGATACAATTGCAGGATTTAAAGGTATTTTAGAAGGTAAATATGATGATTTACCAGAAAATGCTTTTTATATGGTTGGTAATATAGATGAAGCTATAGCAAAAGCTGAAACACTTAAAGAAGTTAGCAGAAAAGACGTTTGTTTAGATAATTGTAAAGTGGATAAGGCTAAAAAAGGTTAATTTATGCAAGATTTAATATCTTTAGAAATCATTACACCTCTTGGTATGATTTATCAAGGGGATGCAAGATTGGTAGTTCTTCCTGGAAGCGAGGGTGAATTTGGTGTTTTAAAAGGACATGCATCTTTAATCTCTTCTTTAAAAGCAGGAATTATAGATATAGAAAAATCAGATTCAACTCATGAATTAGTTGCTATTGATTCAGGTCATGCAAAAGTTTCTGAAACTAAAGTGAGTGTTTTAGCAAAAGGCGCTGTATGGGTTGGAGGAAATAGTGATAGTGAAATAGCAAAAAGATTAGAAGAAGCAAAAGATTTAATTAAATCTATGAGCAGTGATAGTATTGCACTTGCTTCTACTTTTGCTAAAATGGATAATAATGTAAGGCAAAAATAGTGGATTTTCAAGCAATTTTTCATTTTTTTGAAAATACAAGCTTAATCACTTATATAGTATTAGCTTGGCTTTCGGTGTATTTTATACTTAGTTTTAGTATATTATTTTCAAGGTTGATGCTTATTAATAAATGGACTCAAAATGAAAGCCAAGCTTTAGAAGCTTTAATGAGAGGCGAAAAAGATTTAAGTCAAAGTGCATCAATTTTAAAAAAATGTGTTGAAGTTGATGAAACAAAGATGAATATTTATAAAAATTCTGTAGAAAAAAAAGCCACAATAGGATTAACTTGGCTTAGTATTATCGCTTCAACCTCTCCTTTTATAGGTCTTTTTGGCACGGTTATTTCTATACTTGAAACTTTTGGTGGCTTAGAGATGCAAAATTCTTTAAGCATTATAGCTCCTAAAATCAGTGAAGCTTTAGTGGCTACAGGTTGTGGAATTTTAGTGGCAATCCCTGCATACAGTTTTCATTTGATTATTAAACGCAAAGCTTATGAGTTGATTAATATCTTAGATAGTGAAATCAAGGTGCTGGTAAGTTCTATAAAGGCTTAATTTATGTTTTTAGAAGAAAAACCCGAATTAAATATTACACCTTTAGTTGATATTATGCTTGTGTTGCTTGCTATTTTGATGGTAACTGCACCAAGTATCACATATGAGGAAAAAGTGCAACTTCCTCAAGGCTCACAAAAAACTTCAAGTGCGCCAAATATTAAAAGTTTAATTGTAACAATTAATGCAAAAAAAGAAATTTTTATAGGAAAAGATAAATTTAATTTTGTAAGTTTTGCAGACAATATGAATGCTTTAAAAGTTCAATATAATACCCAAGAGACAGTTTTCATAAGAGCAGATAAGAATTTAAAATATGATGATGTAATGAGTGTTTTAAGAACAATGAAACATTTAGGTTTCCAAAAAGTTGCTTTGCAAACTGAGTAGAAAATGGAAGAAAATTCTATACATAATTTTAAATCCATTATTTATGCAATTTTAGTTTATTTTTTTGTTGTTTTCTTAGTTTTTTTTAAATTAATTGAATATAAGCCAAAAGCTATTGAATATACTGATGATCCTAATAGTTTTATTAATATAGAACTTGGCGATAGTATAAATCAAAATCAAGTAAATATGATACAAGAATTGCAAAAAGAAAATTTGCAAAGCTTATTTGAAGAAAATCTTTTACAAAAATACACCACTAACAAAAGTGTCAATACACAAAATATAGAACAACAAGCAAGTGTTTTTAATGAGCTGTTTGGTAAAATAGAAGACTATCAAGAAGAAAAAACGACTAAAGTGCAATCTTCTATGCCTTCAAAAAAACCTACTTTTGCCCAAAGAGAAAAAATCAATGATTTTTCTAAGCAACTCAATGAAAATTTGCAAATTAATCAAGAATTAGGACAATCTGTTATAGAGCAAAAAGTAGGGGTTTATGATCAATTTTTAGGTGCTGTGAGAAAATACCTTGAAGATAGATGGAGAATTTACAATCCTAGCGGTAATTTAAGTATAGAGGTAGAATTTGTAATTGATAATAATGGTTATTTTTATTTACTAAGTGCTACTAGCGCACATAGTGATAATTTTGATAAAAAAGCAAAAGAATTTTTACAAAATTTAGAAGGAAAATACATAACTTTACCTCCAAATGGTAAAATAAGAAAAATCAAAATGCAACTTAGTGATATAATTGAGTTTAAAACGGAGAGACAATGAAAAAAATACTAGTATTTTTATTTTTTTGTTCAGTATTATTTGGACAAGATGCGACAATATCTGTTGTCAATAAAGGTATGCAATTGCCTAAAATTTATATTAAAGATCAGTCTAAATTGAATGACTTAGATCTTAAAAAAAGTTTTTACAATATGCTTGTTAATGATATAAAAGTAAGTTCAAATTTTGAGATAACTCAAGATGAAAAACAAGGCGATTATATTTTTTCTTATATATTAAATAAAAATGGCAAACTTTTAGATATCGATGTTGAAATTTTAGCCGCAAATGAAACTAAAACAAGATTTTATGAACAAATTCTATCTATTGAAGAGTATCCATTTTTGTCACATAGAAGTGTCGCTCAAATGAATAGAAAATTAGGTTTTGCACCGGTTGATTGGATGGATCATAAAATTTTAATAGCTAGAACACAAGGTAATAAGCAAAGTGATATTTTATTAGCAGATTATACTTTAACTTATCAAAAAGTATTGATTTCAAAAGGTTTAAATTTGTTTCCTAAATGGGCAAATAAAGAACAAAATGCATTTTATTTTACTGCCTATGAAGATGAGATTCCAACTCTTTATAAATATAACATGAAAAATAAAAATATAACAAAAATTATCGCTAGTAAAGGTATGATGGTTGCTTCTGATGTGAGTGATGATGGTAAAAAAATTTTACTTACCATGGCTCCAAAAGACCAACCTGATGTGTATTTGTATGATGTAGATTCAAAAAATCTGACACAAATTACAAATTACATGGGTATTGATGTAAATGGCAATTTTGTTGATGATGATAAAAAAATTGTATTTGTATCTGATCGTTTGGGTTATCCAAATATTTTTATGCAAAATTTAGATTCAAATTTAACAGAACAAGTTGTTTTTCATGGTAAAAATAATTCTTCGGTTTCTACTTATAAACACTACATGGTTTATTCTAGTAGAGAAGTAAATCAAAGCGGAGTTTTTAATCTTTATTTGATGTCAACCCAAAGCGATTACATAAGACAACTCACTGCAAATGGTAAAAATCTTTTTCCAAGATTTTCAAGTGATGGAGAAAGTGTTGTGTTTATTAAGTACTTAGGCTCTCAAAGTGCTTTAGGTGTTATTCGAATTAATGCAAATAAAGCTTTTCATTATGGCTTAAAAGTGGGTAAAATTCAATCAATTGATTGGTAAAATACTAAAATCATATTTTTTTTGTTATAATTAAATTATGATTTTTAAATAAACAAAAGGGGAAATCAATGAAAAAAATCATTTTTGCTTCAATTACTGCATTTGCTGTTATTGTAAGTGGTTGTGCTACTAAAAACACTAGCGTTAGTAGTTCAAGTAGTGTAGATGGCTCAAAAGGTAGCGGTGGATCTGATAGATTTGAAAATCTTGAATCTTTAAATTCTGTAGCAAATGTATATTTTGATTTTGATAAATTTAATGTTAGATCAGATATGCAAAAGGTTATTGCAAATAATGCTGAAATCTTCAATAAAGAAGCTGCTAATGCTGCAATCGTAGTTGAAGGAAACTGCGATGAGTGGGGGACTGATGAGTATAATCAAGCTTTAGGTTTAAAAAGAGCTAAAGCAGTAAAAGAATCTTTAGTAGCTCAAGGTGTTAGCGCAGATAGAATTAGCGTAAAAAGCTATGGAGAAACTAATCCTGTATGTACTGAAAGAACAAAAGCTTGCGATGCTCAAAATCGCCGTGCAGAATTTAAATTATCAAAATAAGTTTTAAATAAATGAAATTAAAATTATTATCAGTAGCTCTTTTAGGAGCTACTTTTTTACACGCTGAAATTTCAGCATTTGATGCAGGAAAAGTAGATACAAAAACACCTTATGGTTTGACTCAAAATGAAAAATTACAATATGAAAATCAAGAACGCTTAAAAGCTTTAAATGAATATTATACAAATTTAACAAGTAAAATAAATACAGCCATAGAAAACATAGAAGGCTTGCAAAGTGTAACTGAAGGCTTAAATGCTCAGTATTCAAAAGCTAATACAAAATTGCTTTCATTGGAAGAAAACTATCAAAATTTTGATGCAAATATTACTCAAGAAATTCAAAATTTAAGAGCTTATGTTGAAGAGAATAGACAAATTCAAGAAAAAAATCATCAAGAGATTCAAAAAGTTTTAAGCGAAATTACAACTTTGATTAATAAAATTAATGATGATTATATCTCAAAAGAAGATATGAATAAAACTATAACTTTCTTTCAATCTGAAATAGCTAGAGTGCAAAATCAGACAAAAGTAACCCCTGTCGTTCCTATTGTAAGTGATGATAATAAAACCGAAGAAATCATTCAAGATGAAAATGAAACTCAAGAAGAAGTGATTGAAGTAAAAGATGATAGTTGGAAAAAATTACAATCTAGTGAAATTTTGAAAAAAGCAATTGATGAAACTAATAAAAATCAATTTGAAGATGCAAAAGAAAAATTTGAACATCTAATAAGTATTCACTATAAACCTGCTAGATCTACTTTTTGGCTTGGAGAGATAAGATATAAACAGCAAGATTACGCAGGTGCTTTGGGATTTTATAAGAAAAGCTCTGCTATAAGCACTAAAGGCGATTATGTGCCAAAATTGCTTTATCATACAGCTATTAGCTTAGATAAGGTTGGAGATCCAAAAAGTGCTAATAAATTTTATAAAGCTTTAAAGACAGCTTATCCTGATAGTCCTGAAGCAAAAGTTTCACCAGATAGAAAATAACAAAGGAGATAAAATGGCTATAGAAAAAAATAGTGTAGTTTCAATGTTTTATGAGTTAAAAGATGCAAATACTAATGAAGTTTTAGAATCAAATATTTATGCTGAACCTATTTCTTTTATTTTGGGTAAAGGTCAAATTTTAGAAGGATTAGAGGAAGAAATTCAAAAGCTTAATGCCCCATGTAATGCTGATATTGTGATAAAAAAAGAAAATGCTTTAGGTGAATATGATGCGAATGCTTTGCAAACTTTACCAAAAGAGCAGTTTGCGGGGATTGATTTACAAGTTGGTATGGAGCTTTTTGGCGAAGGTGAAGATGGCAATACAGTAAGAGTAATTGTTAGAGAAATTACTGAAAATGAAGTTACTATTGATTACAATCATGCTTATGCGGGAAAAGACTTGTTGTTTTCAATCAATATCGTAGATGTTAGAGCTGCAAGTGAAGATGAAATTTTAACAGGAATTATTGCGGGTAGTAGAAGTTGTGGATGTGGTGGTGGAGGACATCACCATGATCATCATCACGGACATGGCGGTGGTGGATGTTGTGGAGGCCATGGGCATGGTGGCGGTGGCTGCTGCGGTGGTCATTAATGAATAGTGCATTTATTTTCCCAGGTCAAGGCTCTCAGAGTGTTGGCATGGGTTTGAGTTTTTATGATAATTCTAAAAAAGCAAAAGAATTGTTAGACAATGCTAGTGATTTTTGTAAAATTGATTTTAAAAATTTGCTTTTTAAAGAAAATGAAAATTTAAACAAAAGCGAATTTACGCAAATGGCTATAGTACTAAACTCGCTAATGGCCTATGAAGCTTTAAAAGAGCAAGTTGATATAGAAGCTAAGTATAGCTTGGGTCATTCATTAGGAGAATTTAGTGCTTTAGCAACTCAAGGTGCATTTGATTTTTTAGATGTAATAGCGCTTGTTAATAAACGCGGTAAGTTTATGCAAGAAGATTGTTCTAAAATCGAAGCTGGTATGATGGTGGTTTTAGGGCTTGAAGATAAAGTGGTAGAAGAACTTTGTCAAAAGGCATTAAGTGAAGAAAAAAGCATTTTTGCTGCTAATTATAATTGTGATGGGCAAATTGTAGTAGCAGGTTTAAAGTCCGATTTAGCTTCTTATGAGAGTGAGTTTAAAAATGCAGGAGCTAAAAGAGCTATGCTTTTGAACATGAGTGTTGCAAGCCATTGTCCATTATTAAAAAATGCGTCTTTGAAACTTACAAAAGAATTAGAACCTATTTTAAAAGAGAGTTTTAAAAGCGTAGTATCAAATGTCAATGCAAAAGTGTATAATGATAAAAATCAAGCTCTAACGCTTTTAAGCGAGCAACTTATTAAGCCTGTTCTTTATAAACAAAGCATTAAGGCAATAGATGAAGAAGTAGATTTTTACATAGAATTTGGTGCAAGTGTATTAAAGGGTTTAAATAAAAAAATCACTCAAAAAGAAACTTATACTTTAAGTAAAATAGAAGACATTGATGAAATTTTAAAGGTAATTAAATGAAAATAGCTATTTTAGGAGCTATGCCTGAAGAGGTTACTCCTTTACTAGAAACATTAAAAGAGTATCAAGCAATAGAATATGCAAATAATACTTATTATCTTGCAAAATATAAAAATCATGAATTAATTATTGCTTATTCTAAGATAGGGAAAGTCAATTCTACCCTTAGTGCGACTATTATGATAGAAAAATTTAAAGCCGAGCTTTTACTCTTTACGGGTGTGGCTGGTGCTTTTAATCCTAGTTTAGAAATAGGGGATTTAATCTATGCTACAAAATTAGCTCAATATGATTTAGATATCACAGCTTTTGGGCATCCGCTTGGCTATGTTCCTGGTAATGAAATTTTTATAAAAACAGATGATAAGCTAAATAATCTTGCCATAGAAGTTGCTAAAGAACTTGGTATTAAATTACAATCAGGTGTTATCGCTACGGGTGATGAGTTTATTTGTGATGAGAATAAAAAAGCAAAAATTAGAGAAATTTTTAATGCAGATGCTTGTGAAATGGAAGGAGCTAGTGTGGCTTTGGTGTGTGATGCTTTAAAAATTCCATGTTTGATTTTAAGATCTATGAGTGATAAAGCAGGTGAGAAAGCTGAATTTGACTTTGATGAGTTTGTAGAAAAATCAGCCAAAATTTCAGCTAATTTTGTTTTAAAAATTTGTGAGAAATTATGATAAATCTTAGTAAAAAACTAATCAGAGAAGTAGCTAAAGCTAATGCTAAATTTTCTTTAATAGGAGACAATGATAAAGTTTTATTAGGGCTTAGCGGTGGAAAAGATTCGCTTGCCTTAGCACATCTTTTAAAGCGTATGCAAGCACATGCGCCTTTTAAATTTGAACTTAAAGCAGTAACTTTAAGCTATGGCATGGGTGAAGATTATACTAAACTTCATAATCACTGCAAAGAACATGATATTGATCATGAAGTGATTGATTCTAATATTTATGAAATTTCAGGTGATACGATTAGAAAAAATTCAAGTTTTTGTAGCTATTTTTCAAGAATGAGGCGCGGTGCTTTATATACTTATGCTTTGGAAAATGGTTTTAATAAATTAGCTATAGCTCACCATTTAGATGATGCGGTAGAGAGTTTTTTTATGAATTTTATTTATAATGGTTCTCTTAGGAGTCTAGCTCCCAAGTATAAAAGCAAAAGAGGTGTAGAGGTTATTCGTCCTTTGATTTTTGTAAGAGAAAGACAATTAAGAGAAAATGCTATTAATAATGAATTAGAAGTAATTGGTAATGAATTTTGTCCTGGCATGAAATTAAGTGAAAAAAATGTAAAATTTCCTCATGCAAGAGAAGAAGCTAAGCAGCTTTTAGCAAATTTAGAAAAAGAAAATCCAAAATTATTTACAAGTTTAAAAACTGCATTTGAAAATATCCACACAGATAGCTTTTTTATGGTCAAGGATAATGGCTAATCTTTTAGTTGTTGTTGATTATCAAAATGATTTTATCGATGGCAGCTTGGGCTTTGAAGAAGCTACCAAGATAAAAGATAATATTCTTGCTCTTTTAAAAAATCATCAAGGTGATATTGTTTTTACTTTTGATACGCATAATGAAAATTATTTAAAAACTCAAGAAGGAAAAAATTTACCTACTTATCATTGCATTAGAGATACTTTAGGTTGGCAAATGCCAAGTGATTTTGATGTGTATTTAAAAAATGCAAAAAAAATATTTTATAAGAATGCTTTTGGTAGCTTAGAATTAGCCAATTTTTTAAAACAAAATTATTATGAAAGTATAGAATTTTGTGGTCTTGTTTCACATATTTGTGTATTTAGTAATATTATTTTAGCTCAAAGCGCTAGCATTAACTCAAAAATTATATTACATAAAAATGCAACAGCGAGTTTTAGTAAGTCTTTGGAAAATAGTGCATATGAAATTTTGCAAGCTTATGGCATAAAACTTTTATAAAATGCAAGGGTATATTTTACACACTCAGAGTGTAAAAGATGAGGATTTAATCGTTTATCTTTTAAGTACTAAAAAAGTTATTAAAAGTTATAGATTTTATGGCATGCGTCATTCTAATATACTAAGTGGGTATAAGATTGATTTTGAGCTTGAAGAAAGTTCGAGATTTTTACCACGTTTAAAAGATGTTTTACATATTGGTTTTTCTTGGATTTTAGATAGAGAGAGAATGTTTTTTTGGCAGGAATTTATTAGACTTTTTTATTGGCATTTAAAAGACGTTGAGGAAATTGATAGTTTTTACTTTGAACTTTTAGAAGACTGTGCTAAGCGTTTTGAAAAGCAAGATTGCAAACGTGTTATAGTGGATGCTTATTTAAAAATTTTAGATTTTGAAGGGCGTTTGCATAAAAGTTTTGTATGTTTTTATTGTGATGAGCATATTCAAAAAAATGTTGTACTAGTAAGAGCTTTTTTGCCCGCTCATAAAAAATGTGCTTTTGGTTATGAGTTTAATGCTAAAGATCTTGTAAAATTATATAGGAGTTTTAATTCATCGCATTTTAGCGATGAATATATTGATAATTTATATAAAATTATCAAAGAGGGTTTTTAAGGGTAATATCATACATCATAATGACTTCTTGTCTTAATCTTGCAATGATATTTGCACTATCTTTGTGTATATTTTTTGTGATAGTATCTTGGCTATTTTTAATATTTTCAAGCAAATTTTCAAGTTCTTTTTGAGAATTTTGTAAACAAGTTTTTATACATTTTGGTTGGGTTTGTTGTAAAACTTGCTCGAAATTTAAACTTTGATTGTTAAGCTTTGAAGCATGTGCTGCTAAATTATTTGCACTTGTTCTAATGCCACCTAATGCTTTGTAAATCCCTTTTGAATTGATATGAGCTGCCATGAACCTTCCTTGTTTTATGGTATCTCTTCATTCATATTGCTTGATAGTTTACAAGCAAAAATCATTCCTTATTGAAAAATTCTTGAATATATTTTCGCATAATTTCCGCATCATTAATGCGATTAACACAATCTCTAAAATTAGAAGCATCATCATAGCCCTTAGAATACTCATGTAAGTGTTTTCTAAAGATACTTATACCTTGTTCTTTATAATGCTTTAACATTTCTTCAAAATGTGCAAAAATGATTTTATTTTTCATAGCCTTTTCGATTTTTTTACCAGTTTTTATCTCATAAAATATCCAAGGTTTTCCTACACTTGCACGCCCTATCATTAAAGCATCACAATTTGTTATTTTAAACACTTCTTTGGCATTATCTTCGCTAATATCACCATTTGCAACTAAAGGAATTTTGATATTTTCTTTGGCTAAAGCTATGGCTTCATAATCAGCATTTCCACTATACATTTGTTTTCTAGTGCGACCATGCATACTGATAAAATCTACTCCAGCATTTTCACACGCTTTAGCGATGGCGATGGGATCTTTTTTATCAAATCCTAATCTTACTTTGACACTAGTTAGTTTTTTGTTGCTTGTTTTTTTGATAAGTTCTAAAATTCTTTGTAATTTATCAAGATCTTGTAAAAGAGCACTGCCTGCGCATTGTTTTATAACCTTATTTACAGGACAACCACAATTAAAATCAATCCCATCTATAAAATCAAAACGATTTAAAATTTCTACCGCTTTGCAAATTACACTTTCATCTGAGCCTGCAATTTGAACTATGTAAGGATTTTCAAGTTCAGCTTTTTCTAGCATTTTAAGAGTTTTTGAGCTCTCATAAACTAAGGCATTAGAACTTATCATTTCACTAATAGTTACATCAGCCCCAAATTGTTTAACTAAATTTCTCAAAGGCAAGTCTGAAAAACCTGCCATAGGAGCTAAAAATAAAGGCTTTTTGCTAAAATCTATCATTGTATTAATTTTTCAAGTTCTATTTTTTTATTATGTTCTCTTAAAAAGAGCAAGAGTCTAAAGTCTTTATGTTCATTTTGATCATTTCCTAATTCATTAAGCAATTCATCATACATCCCAAATTCTGCCAAAGTATAAAGATAAGCTCTTAAAGCTTGAGAATAATTATCTTTTAACTTTTTAAATAAAGCAATTAAAACTTGAGGTTCTATTTTTTTACAAAGTATTTTAGCACAGCGTAAATATGACTTATCATCTAAAGTATTCATACTAAGTAAAACTTCGATTTCAGCGTGATTTAATTCTAAGTTTTCTTTTTCAAATCTATCCAAAAGCAATAAAATATCATCTTGGTTTTTTTGAACTTTTAGTGTTTTAATCTGACTATAAGGTGCATTTTCTAATACCATTTTATAAGCAAAAATTTCTAGCTCACTAGCTAAGGTATCTTTGTTTTTGATAAAAGAAAAAGCATAATTGCTATCATTTTGAAAGCGATTTTTTTCATTTAAAATGAAAATTTCATTATTTGAATCTAATTTATATTTTTTTAATTCCACAAATTCTTTTTTATCTAAGTGTTCAAAAATATCAATAATTTCATCTATTTTGGGATTTTGAATTTTTTCTTTAAAACAAAGAGCTTGCGTATCTTTTGCAATGTTTTGAAATTCTTGAGTTTTGAATTTAACCCTGCTTATTTTTTTTAAAAAAATATCAATAATAAAATTTTCATAATTTTTACTATCTTTAATTAGATTTTTATATTGTAAATGTTTTAAAAAGCCATAAAAACTCATATGTGCTAAAGCTAGTATCATCAAAAGTAAAGCAGGTAAAACAACCCATAAGCTAATAGGCAAATTTAATTCAAAAGTGGAAAATGTAAAAGTATAATTTCCTAAATTTAGATTATAAACTAAGGCTGCGATGATTAGAAGATAAACTAAACTTGCAAAGAAAAATAATCTAATTTTCATAGCTCTTTCCTTTTTTCTAAATTTTCACGACAATTTATGCAATATTTTGCGTGAGGTTTAACCTTAAGTCTTTCAGGATGAATATCATCTTCACAATATTCACAAATACCATAAGTATTGTTATCTATTTTGCTTAATGAATGTTTAATTTCTTCTAGTTCAGCTTTTAAATTTTCATTGATTTTAAAGTCGATATGAGAGCTATTGTCAATTTGCTGTAAATCAACTTCATCTCTAGGTTCACTATCTTGTAGATTATGGATGTTGTCTATATTACCTTGAAGTTCTTGTAAAATTTCTTTTTGTCTTTGAAGTAATATATTTTTAAATTCTTCAAGATTTAATTCTTGCATAAACGCTCCTATTTGTGATATGGGTGATTTGTATTAATGCAAAAAGCACGATAAATTTGCTCTAAAAGCATAGTTTTAGCAAATTTATGTACCAAGGTCATTTTGCTAAGAGCTATACTTATATGCATTTGTGCAATAAATTCTTGCTCAAATCCATAAGCACCGCCTATAAAAAATGTAATTTCATTTTTATCTTGCAATAATTTTGCAAATTCTACACTTGTAAATTCTTTACCCTTTTCGTCTAATGCTATACAAAAACCTTTTTTATAAGGACTTAGTGCATTTGTATAAGATTTTTTTGCTTCTATGGCGTTAGTATTTTGTGCTTGATTAATTTTGTTATTAAAAACATATATATCATTAAAACTACAAAATTTCTTAATAAGCTTAGTATAATGCTCATCTATCTTGTTAAATTCATCATTATTATTTTTTTGAATGCTCAAAAGATTAATTTGCATTTTTAGTTTTTAGAAAAAAATCTTAAAAAGTCTGCTATAAATTTTTTATGTTCATTTCTTTCTACAATCGCATCAATCAACCCATGTTCAAGTAAAAATTCAGCCTTTTGAAAGCCTTCTGGTAAATCAGCTCCTATGGTTTGTTTAATAACCCTAGCTCCTGCAAAGCCTACTAAAGCACCAGGTTCAGCCATGATGATATCTCCAAGCCAAGCAAAGGACGCGCTCACTCCACCCATGGTCGGATCAGTTAAGACTGAAATATAAGGAAGTTTTTCTTCTGCTAATAGTTTTAACGCTGCACTTGTTTTGCTCATTTGCATTAAAGAATAAGTGCTTTCTTGCATTCTAGCTCCACCACTTGCACTCACTATAACAACAGGAGTTTTTTTCTCAATAGCTCTTTCAATAGCTCTAAGAATTTTTTCACCTTCTACTGAGCCTAAGCTTCCACCCATGAAAGAAAAATCAAAAACAACTAATTGAGTTTTTATCCCATCTATGGTGCATTCTCCGCTTATTATGGCGCTTTTTCTACCTGTTTTTTCTTCATTTTCTGCTAATCTTTTTTTATACGATTTGCTATCTACAAATTTAAGTGGATCGATTGCATGTAAGTCTTTATCCATTTCCACAAAAGAGCCTTCATCGCTAAGTAATTCAATGCGTTTTAGAGGGTTTAATCTCATATGAAAATTACATTTAGGACAAACATTATAACAAGTTTCTATTTCTTTATAATACATTAACGCATGACAAGAATTACATTTTACCCAGTGATTTGGAGCTTCACTTGGAGCGGCTTGCTTGCGTCTTATACTAGAAAAAATATCTAAAAAATTCATTATCTCTACCTAAAATAAAATTTCAAAATTATAGCAAGATTTTATTGCTTTTAAAATCTTGCACCCAACATAAACTCAAATTTGCTCAAATCGTCTTTTGAGCTAGTATTAAATGGTTTAGCAAAAACTAAATTTAAAGCACCTAGTGGGGTTAACCACTCAAAGCCAACGCCTGTACTCCATCTTTGAATTTGACTTAAAGAACTCTCTCCTATAGCACCATAATCAAAAAATACACTACCTCTAAGTTTGATTCTATCAAAGATTGGAAAGCTAAGTTCTACAGAATTTGCAAAAGCCACTGTACCACCTGTTTCATCACCCCATTCATTTTTAGGACTCACGCTTCTTCTATCAAAACCTCTAATAGTTCCTATACCACCAAGATATAATTTTTCATTGATAGGTAAATAACCTTGATCCCATACCTTATAAAAACTTGCTTTATAACGATAAATCAAATCCCAACCTATAAACTCTTCCAAGCCTTGATAATAATTAAATTTAGTAGTAGAGCTTATAAATTCTTGATCCCCACCTAAGCCTGCATATTCAAGCGAAGTTGAGGCGATAAAACCTGATCTTGGCAAATAATAATCATCTGTATTGTTAAACACTATCGAAGGAGTGATGGAACTTTTATAAGTTTTTCCAAGTTTATATCCTTGAGCGATTAAGCGATCACTTAAATGATAAATATCACTTTGTTCAAGATTATAAGTTAAATCAACACTTGTATATCTTCCTAAAGTTTTACCAACGCTTATGTCAAAACCATAGTTTCTCTCATCATAGCTATCCCATTCTAAACGATCTGAATATAATGATCCTCCAAGAGAATAATCACTATCATTTACTCTAGGATTTCTTAAAGATACTCTACCAGAAAGTGTATCATCACCTTTGTCTATACTCACACTTCCTTTCATACCAGAGCCTAAGATATTTGCATCAGATAATGAAGCGCTAAGTAAAATTCCATCACTAGTTCCATAGCCAATACCACCTGAAATGGCTCCAGTTGAAGCTTCCTTGACTTCTACTATCAAATCAATATGCGTATCATCTACTCTTTGTTCTTTAATATCTACATTTTCAAAATACGCAGTTCTTCTTAAGGCATTTCTTGAGTCTATTAAATCAGTTCTATTGTAAAGATTACCTTCTGTTAGGTAAAGCTCTCTACGAATAACTCTATCAACTGTTTTGGTATTGCCTGAAATTTCAACATTTCTAACATATACTTTTTCATTAGGTATGACTTTAAAAATAATCATAGCTTCATGATTTTCTTTATCTTTTTGTATATCAGGTATAACTTGTACAAAAGCATAGCCCAAATCAGCTGTTTTAGTTTCTATAGTCTTTATATCTTCTCTTAGTTTTTCTATATTAACTATTTTTCCAACACTTAATTTTAAATCATTTGCCAAAGCTTCATTTTCTTCATCACTAAAAATTGGATTAAAAATTTTAACCCCTTTGACTTTATAAACCTCACCCTCGTTGATAAAATAAGTTAAATCAGCTTGATAAGTATCTGTGTAAGTATTTAAAAAAGCAGGAGATACGCTCACATCAAGATAACCTTCTTTTAAATATACATCTGAAATTCTTGAGCTATCATTTGCTAAATCAAAGATTTTAAGCTTACCATCATTAAAGCCCCACATCCAGCCTAGGGCTTCTCTTTGTTTATTTGCTACCGCAGGTTCAATATCTGAATAGCTTAAATTTTTTGCACCACTTAAATGCACTTTTTCTATGATGATATTTTCCCCACGATTTACAACAAAAGTAAGTTTTAATGAGCTTGAATTACTTAATTTTTCATCTTTGATTTCTACAACAGTATCATAAAAACCTTTGGCTTGATAAAAAAGTTTGATTTTTTCGGCTGCATCTTTGGCTGAATTTTCATCATATAAAATTCCAGGTTTTAAGCCAACAAGGCTTTCTATTTGTTTTCTATCATTACTTGCTATACCTTGAATATCTATTTTTCCAATGGAAGGTTTTTCTACTACTTTAAAAATCAGCACCCCATTTTTTTCTTCTACTACTATGTCTTTAAAATAATTTCTATCAAAAAGATTTTTAATCGCTGTATCTATACTAGCAGGATCAATTTTTTGTCCTATTTTTAATTTAGAAATCGCAATAGCGCTTTCTTTAGAAAGTTGCGATAAGCCTTCAAATTTTATATCTTTAATCGTAGCTGCACATAAAGAACTTGAGAGTGCAAAGAAAACAAACCATTTTTTCATCAAATCTACCTAAATTTTTATATACAAAATCGTTATAATACCAAAATATTTTTAACTAATGCTTTTTAAGGAAAATTTATGAAAGTAGGTATAGTCGGACTTGGCTTAATAGGTGGATCTTTGGGTCTTAGCCTAAGAGAGAATAAATTAATAGATTTAGTTTGTGGATATGATATAAACAAAGAATTTGAACAAATCGCGCTAGAGCGAAAATTAATAGATAAAATTGTTTCTTTTGAAGAGTTGAAAAAATGTGATGTGATTTTTTTAGCTATTCCTGTAAGAGCTATTGTAAAAATCTTAAAAGAATTTCAAGATTTTTCTAAAGATTGCACTATCATTGAGCTTGGAAGTACAAAAGAGGAAATTATTAAAAATTTACCTCCTTATTTGAAAAGTCAATTTATCGCAGCTCATCCTATGGCAGGAACTGAAAATAGTGGCCCAAATGCAGCTATAAAAGATTTATACAAAAATGCAGTTTGTGTTTTGTGCGATGTGCAAAATGCTGATCATATTCATCAAAAAAGGGCTATAGAAATTTTTTCAGATTTAGGAATGAAGCTTGTATTTATGGACAGTATTGCGCATGATCATCATGCTTCTATCATTTCACACTTACCGCATGTGATTAGTTTTTCTTTGGCAAATTTTGTGATGAAAGAAGAAAATAAAAAAAATATAGCTCACCTAGGAGGTCCTTCTTTTAAAGATATGTGTAGGATTGCCAAATCAAACCCTCAAATGTGGAGTGGTATTTTTGAGCAAAATAAACAAAATTTATTAAATTCTATTGATTTATTTCAAAAAGAACTACAAGAATGTAAAAAAATGATAGAAAAATGTGATATAAATGAGCTTGAAACTTGGATTAAAAGTGCAAATAAATTAAGAGAAATTTTATAAAATTTTTTATAATTTACTCTTAATTTGCTAAAGAATAATATATTTTTAAAAAATATAGATTGAAAGTGAAAATATGGTTTTTGCGCGTAAAAGATCAAATAAAAAATGGATTTTTGTAGTTTTTTTAATACTTTTAGCCTTTGTGGTGTTTGTTTTAAATACAAAGTTGTTTGAAAAAAATCCTCCGTTGATTCAAACAAAATCAGATGTAATTTATAGTAATCTAACAGATCCTATATCCATAGAAATAAGCGATGAAAGTGCTTTAAAAGATATAAAAGTTACTTTATTTAAGGCAAATGAATTAAATGGCGAAATACTTGTAAATGAGCATGTTAAAGGCAATAAAAAAAGCATTCATTTTGATTTAAAATTACCAAAACCAGCTTATAAAGAAAAAGTTGATTCTTATAAACTTGTAATAGAAGCAAGTGATGGTAGTTTTTGGAATTTCTTTTTAGGAAATCAAGCGCTTAAAGAAGTAAAAGTTATCATTGACACCAAAAAACCACTTGTAGAAATTTTAGATAACTCTTATCAAATCGAACAAGGTGGAGTAGGTAGTGTGGTATTTAAAGCAAGTGATGAGAATTTACAAGAAGTTTATATTACAACTGATAAAGATAAGATTTTTAAAGCAACTCCTTATGTGAAAGAAGGATATTATGCTGCTTTGATTCCTTGGGAGGCTACTGATGAGCATTTTAGAGCTTATGTGGTGGCAGTAGATAAAGCAGGTAATGTAAACAAACAAAGAATTAGATATTATTTTACTAATAAAAAATACCGTGTATCAAATATAAAAGTAAGTGATAGATTTTTAGATGGCAAGATTGAATTTTTAGCACAAAAATATGCCCCAAAAGATAGAGAATTAAGTAGGCTTGAAAAATTTAAATTTGTGAATGAAGATTTGAGAGCTTCTAATGAAGTTATTATTCATGATATTACAAGTAAAGTTCCTGATACTATGATTAATAATTTTAAAGTTAATCTTTTCAAGCCTTTAAAAAATGGCCAAAAAGTAGCTGATTATGCTGATCATAGATTTTATTCTTATAATAATCAAGCATTTAGTAGCTCTTATCATATGGGGCTTGATTTAGCAAGCATAAAAGAAGCACCTATTGTTAGCAATAACGATGGTGAAGTGGTATTTGTGCAAGAAAATGGAATTTATGGATTAAATATTATCATCTATCATGGCTTTGGGATTTATACTCTTTATGGACACTGTACTAATGTGGATGTAAATGTGGGTGATAGAGTTAGAGCAGGTGATGTTATAGGCACTACAGGCACTACAGGTTTAGCACTTGGAGATCATGTGCATTTTGGTGTTTTGGTGCAAGGAGTTGAAGTGCGTCCTGAGCAATGGCAAGATGCAAAATGGATAAAAGAAAATATCTATAATGTATTAGAATCAAGCAAAAAAAGAATTTTGAGTGAATAAAAATGAATCAAACAACAATAGCAAAAGAAGTTAAAGGTGTTGGCATAGGTTTGCACAAGGGTGAGCCTATTAGTATAAAATTAGAGCCATTAGAAGCTGGCAGTGGTATAGTGTTTTATAGAAGTGATTTGGGAATTTCTTATGAAGCAAAGCCTGAAAATGTCATCGATACGCAAATGGCTACTGTAATAGGCGATCATAGGGGTTATGTTTCTACTATAGAGCATTTAATGAGTGCAATTAATGCTTATGGTATTGACAATGTGCGTATAGTTTTAGATGCTAATGAAGCTCCTGTAATGGATGGTAGTAGCATAGGCTTTTGTATGATGCTTGAAGAAGCAGGCATAAAAGAGCTTGACGTGGCTAAAAAAATTTTAGTGATTAAAAAAATTGTAGAAGTAAAAGAAGGTAATAAATTTGTGCGTTTAAGTCCTACGGATATGCCTATTATAAACTATACAATCGAATTTGATAATCCTATTATAGGTAAGCAAAATTATTGTTTTGAATTTAGCAAACAAAACTACATAGAGCAAATAGCAAGAGCAAGAACCTTTGGCTTTTTAAAGGATGTTCAAGCTTTAAGAGCTATGAATTTAGGTCTTGGTGGAAGCTTAGAAAATGCTGTTGTAATTGATGATAATCGTATTTTAAACCCTGAAGGTTTGCGTTTTAAAGATGAATTTGTGCGTCATAAAATTTTAGATGCCATAGGTGATTTAACCTTGCTTGGATGTAGAGTTTTTGGAGACTATACTTCTTATGCAGGTTCGCACAAACTTAATCATCTTTTAACCAAAGAACTTTTAAAAGATCCTAGTGCTTATGAAGTGGTAAGTTTAGAAAAAAGTGCATATAAAGTTTATGAAAAGGTTTTTGCATAAAAAAGGTTACTTTACTTTTAAATGCCATAGCAAAACCTTTAATGCTTGGTATTTATGAAAATGATGTATTGATAAAAACCATTGAGAACGATTTAAAAGTTAGTGAAGTTTTGCCAAAAATACTGCAAGATTTACTTTCACAATATGAGTTTGAAAAGCTTATTTATGTACATGGACCAGGCTCTTACATGGGTATAAAAATTTCTTATGTTTCTTTTAAAACCCTAGCTATAGTTAAAAATATACCTTTAAAAGCTATTAGTGCTTTTGAGCTAAATAATAACGCTCCTATAGCTGCAAATAAACATTTATGTTTTGTAAAAAAAGATGATGATGAGATTGTTTTAGAAAAGACACAAGCGGGAAGTTTTTTTATGCCCCAAAGTTTAAAAGGTTTAAATTTCAGTAAAGAAAATACACCTTTTTATGTTTTAGATGCGATTAATTAAGGTAAAAAATGAAGATTTTAGTTCCTGCTACAAGTGCAAATTTAGGTCCTGGTTTTGATTGTTTGGGTTTGAGTTTAAAATATTTTAATCAAACCATAGTTGAAAAATCTAAATTTTTTAGCATTAGCATACACGGAGAAGGTGAAAATAATATCTATCTTAAAAAAAACAATAGTTTTGTCAATATTTTTTATGAAATTTATCAAAGACTTAGTGGCAAAAAAGATAATTTCCGCTTTGTTTTCCAAAATAATATCCCTTTAGCTAGAGGCATGGGAAGTTCTTCTGCTGTGATAGTTGGAGCCATTGCTTGTGCTTATGAATTGAGTGGGTTTAAAGCGGATAAAAATACCATTTTAAATGAAGCTTTAAAATATGAAAACCATCCAGATAACATAGCTCCAGCAACACTTGGGGGTTTTGTGTGTGCATTAACTCATAATGAAAAAGTTTTAGCTATAAAAAAAGAAGTAGATAAAGATTTACAAGCTATTATAACCATACCAAATGTAGCGATGAATACTCAAAAATCAAGAGCAGTTTTAGCCAAAAAAATCAACCTAGAAGATGGTGTTTTTAATCTTTGCCATGCTTCATTTTTAACCGCTTGCTTTTTAGAGAAAAAATATGATTTATTAAAATATGCAAGTTTGGATAAACTTCATCAAAATCAAAGAATGAAACTTTTGCCAGAACTTTTTGAAGTGCAAAAACTAGCTTTAGATAATAATGCTCTCATGAGTACACTTTCAGGATCAGGTTCGAGTTTTTTTACTCTAGCTTATAAAGATGATGCTAAACAAATCAAAGAAAAAATCAAAAATAAATTTGCTAAATTTAGAGTTGAGCTTTTAGAATTTGATGATGAGGGCTTTAAAATTTGCTAAAAATTCCAAAAAAAAGATATAATTTTGAAAAATCATATACCCATTAGAATGTGCATTGTTTGCAAAGGTCGTTATGAAAAGCAAGGTTTGCAACAATTTCAAATAAAAAATTCTCAAATTATCACTAAAGTGGAATTTGGTAGGAGTTTGTATATTTGTAATTCATGTTTTGATAAAGATGAAAAAACATTGCAAAGGGCTTTTATGAGAGCTTGCAAAGGCAATTTTCATGGTAATATAAATCAGCAGGATTTAAAGGAGATATTTTTTAATGGCAGATGTAAAGATTAGCGAGATCGCTCAAGAGTTAGGATATACAAGTAAAGAAATTATAGAAAAAGCCAATGAAATGGGCTTAGAAGATATCAAATCCCCTAACAAAAAAGTATCTTCTGAAATCGCAGAGGCGATTTATCAATACGTTCAATCCGGTGAAATACTAGATGTGGTAAAAAAAGTAGCCAAACCTAAAAAAGAAAGTACGGCAAAAAAAACTTCAACTAAAAAAGAAGAAAATAAAAAAGAAGAGAAAAAAACTACTATTAAAAAAGAAAGTAAAAGCCCTACTAAAGCAGTAAGTGAAAAAAAAGATGAAATAAAAAAAGAAGAAAAACAACCTGAAAATCCTATAAAAAATGAAGTATTAGAAGAAAAAAAAGAAGAAATTAAATTCGATGAGAAGCTAGGTTCTAATTTGAATTTAGCCAAAAGAAGAGGCTTGGTCATCGTTAAAAAGAAAAAAGAAGAAAGCAAAGAAACTCAAATAAACAAAGAAGAAAAACTTAGTATACAAACTACTCAAGGTTTAAGCCTTAGTATGATTTTTTCAAATTCAGATGAGAATTTAAAAAGAAAGAAAAAAGAAAAGAAAAATCATCCTGTAGCAAGCAAAAAAGAAAGCACTACTAAAATGGATCTTTTAGGAGATAAAGACTTTGCTGATATCTCTTTAGAAGATGATGATATGGTAGTTTTACCTGATTTTAGTGTAAAAGAAAACAAACCAGCACAACCAGTAAACAAAAAACAACCAAATATCTTAAAGCAATCTTTAAATAATTCTATCAATCCATTTGGCGAGGGTGGTATACAAAGAAGAAGTCGTAAAAAGCCACCTAAAAAGGTAGAAAAAAAAGAAAGTGAAGCTATAACAAGTGTAAGCATACCTAAAGAAATTCGTGTGTATGAATTTGCTGAAAAACTTGGTAAAAACACTGGAGAAGTTATCTCTAAACTTTTTATGCTTGGTATGATGACGACTAAAAATGACTTTTTAGATGAAGATGCTATAGAAATTCTTGCTGCTGAATTTGGAGTGGAGATTAATATCATTGATGAGGCTGATGAGTTTGATTATGTAAAAGATTATGATGAAAATCAAACAGAAGAAAATTTAAGCCAAAGAGCCCCGGTTATCACTATTATGGGGCATGTTGATCATGGTAAGACTTCTTTGCTTGATTATATAAGAAAATCACGCATTGCAAGTGGCGAAGCAGGTGGGATTACTCAGCATGTGGGCGCTTATATGGTGGAAAAAAATGGTAGAAAAATCACTTTTATCGATACTCCAGGCCATGAGGCATTTACTGCTATGCGTGCAAGGGGAGCTAGTATAACGGATATTGTTATTATCGTAGTAGCTGCAGATGATGGGGTAAAACCACAAACTAAAGAAGCGATTAATCATGCAAAAGCAGCTAATGTGCCTATCATCATTGCTATTAATAAAATGGATAAAGAAAACGCAAATCCTGACATGGTAAAAACCCAGCTAGCAGAAATGGATATCATGCCAGTAGAATGGGGTGGAAGCCATGAGTTTGTGCCAGTTTCAGCTAAAAAGGGTGATGGTATAGAGGATTTACTTGAAATTGTATTGTTACAAGCTGATATTTTAGAGCTTAAAGCAAATCCAAAAGCCCATGCTAAAGCAAGTATTATAGAATCTTCAGTGCAAAAAGGTAGAGGTCCTGTGGCTACTATCATCGTGCAAAATGGTACTTTAAGAGTAGGAAATACTGTCGTAGCAGGGGAAGCTTATGGTAAAGTGCGTGCTATGAGTGATGATCAAGGCAAAGCTTTAAAAGAAATAGGCCCAGGTGAGTGCGGAGTGATCATAGGTCTTAGTGAAGTAGCTGATGCAGGAGAAACGCTAATAGCTGTAGATAGCGATAAACAAGCAAGAGAATACGCTAATAAACGCCATGAATACAACCGCCAAAAAGAACTAAGCAAATCCACTAAAGTAAGTATAGATGAGCTTGGTGCAAAAATCAAAGAAGGCAATTTAAAAGCCCTTCCTGTGATCTTAAAAGCAGATGTGCAAGGTTCACTTGAAGCGATTAAGGCGAGTTTAGAAAAACTTAAAAACGATGAGATTAAGGTTAATATCATCCATAGTGGGGTAGGTGGGATTACTCAAAGTGATATAGAGCTTGCAAGTGCTAGTGAAAACTCTATCGTTTTAGGCTTTAATATACGCCCAACTGGTGAGATCAAAGAACGCGCTAAAGATAAAGGCGTAGAGATAAAAACTTATAATGTTATTTACAATTTGCTTGATGATGTAAAAGCCTTACTAGGCGGTATGATGAGTCCTATCATCTCTGAAGAACAACTTGGTCAAGCTGAAATTCGCCAAGTGATCAATGTACCAAAACTAGGCCAAATCGCAGGTTGTATGGTAACAGAAGGCACGATCAATCGTGGTGCGAAAATCAGACTCATTAGAGATGGGGTTGTGGTATTTGAAGGCAATGTAAGCTCGCTCAAACGCTTTAAAGATGATGTAAGAGAAGTTGCAAAAGGCTATGAATGCGGTGTAGGCATAGAAGGTTGTAATGATATGAGAGTGGGGGATTATATAGAAAGTTACAAAGAAGTTGAGGAACAAGTAAGCCTATGAACCCAGCTGAAATCAAAAAGCTACGCACAGAAAGTATTTTAAAAGAGCTTATACCAGAAGCTTTAGCAAATTTAGACAACGAAGCTTTAAAAAATTTGTGCGTAGTGGATGTAGAGTGTAAAAAAGGCAGATACGATGCTTTTGTGTATTTAGATAAAATGTTTTTTAATACCCAAGAGCAAGAAATCATACTCAATCAACTTAAAAAAGCCGCCCGTGCTTTGCAAAATTACTGCATGAGTGAGCAAGGGTGGTATAGATGTCCGAATTTTCACTTTAAATTTGATGATAGATTAGAGTATCAAAACCACATGGATGCTTTATTTGAGAAAATCAAAAAAGGAACAAAATGAATCTTGAAGCACTTTGTAAAGAAGCAGGGCTTAGCTTTTATGATGATGAGCTAGTAAGTGAAAATGGTAGAAAGATTTATAGAATTTATGTGCAAAAAGAAGGTGGGGTAAATCTTGATGATTGTGCTAGACTTAGCGAAATTTTATCGCCTATTTTTGATGTAGAACCACCTGTGAGTGGGGAGTATTTTTTAGAAGTATCAAGCTGTGGGCTTGAGAGAAAACTTAGCAAAATCGAGCATTTTGCAAAAAGCATTAACGAACTTGTAAAAATCACAACTAGTGAAAAAGAAAAAATCGAAGCAAAAATCATCGCCGTAGATGATGAAAATATCACTTTAGAAAATTTGGAAACTCAAGAAAAAACTACTATAAAATTTAGCGATATAAGAAAAGCTAAAACCTTCATACAATGGTAAAAATTTAGAAATCTAAATTTTTACTCATCTTTTGTATAATTGAATTTAAACATAAAAACAAAAAGCTATAAAAATTTTATATTTGCAGATTAAAGGGAAATAGTATGAATATTGTTGAATTTCACTTTTTAAATGAAAATAAAATACAAGCACAAATAGAAAATTCAAATGAAAATTTTTAGGATATTTTTGGAAAAAAGTAAAAAGTACAATTAATATATTAAAGCCTTACAAATATTTAGTAAATTTGATTTTTTAAATTATGAGATATATGTCTTAGTTTTAAAATTTTTAAGATGCTTTGATTATTGAATTTGTTTTCTTAGTGTGTGAATTTTATCCTTTCCTAAAGCAAAATAATGTCTTTGTTTTTTCTACAAAAAATTTAAGACTGGCAAGTATTTATTTCTTAGTGAGTAAGAACAAAAATTAGAGAAAATAAAAGTGCAGTTTTTGCATTTTTATTTTTGTATTAAAATTGATAGTGTAATCTAGTTTTTTCTATTTTTAAAATATACTTTTGAAGATGCATATTTTTTAATTCATTTTCTATATTTATAATATTTTTTTTCAAAGTATTTTTTAATACTTTTATATGGCTATTTATTGTGAGTATCCATTCTAAGTGTTCTTTAATCCAAAGATGGTTTTTATTGAAAGCCTCTTCTTTTGTTTTTGGATTAAATATATAAATTCTAGCAAGATTGAGTTCAAATTGAGCATTTAAAGAATCTGCAATAGAACGTAATATTAATACTTTGTGCATTTTTTCTTTGAAGATATCTAATTGGTTTATAATATTATTAAAATTTTTCTCATCATTGCTTAAAAAATACAAAGTATTAAAAGTGAGAGTGCATTCTTTTTCTAAAATATTGCATATTTTTATAGCTTTATGAACTTTGTAAAACGACTTTAACATAAGTTCTATTTGTTTATTAAGGTTAGATTTTTCAAGTTTGGTAAAATATTTTTTTGGTTCTTTTTCAAGAATTTTTTGACAAACTTCTTTAAAAGGTTTTTCTATAGTTTCCTCTATTCTAGCTCCACCTTCGGTGCAGTTATATGTCGTTATATTAAGAAAATTTTTTGCATATAATATTTTTTTCTCCAATTCGGTTTTAAACATAATCCATGTATTTGTTGTTGGAATAAGGTTTTTGCCACCATAAGCTAATATTTTTAAGTTGTAATGGATTTCTTGAGGATTATAGGTATCATATTTTCCGTAGTGATATTCTTCTGGATGTGAAGATCCATCACTGCCATAAGCTAGATCCTGTCCTACTAAAAAGATATTTTTATATTCTAGTTTTAGTGCTAAAAAATAAGCCATATTTGCAACACTTGGGCATCCCGTTGAATATTCAAATTGCTTTAAGTGAAAATATTTATCCAAAGGTAGCATTCTTTGGATAAATATAAATTTACGATGATTTTGTTTTAAATATTTGACCGTGTTAAGATGTGTGACACTTGATAAAATAAAAATTATATCTTGATCAAATTCTCCAAAATCATTATTAAAAAATTCACTAGTTTCTTTAATTCTTTCTAAAGATAAAACATAATCAGGTTTTATGTCATGTTTTGCTAGTATAGGATAAGCACTATCAGCACAAAAAATAGTTGCTTTGTCTGCATATTTTTTAAGCAAAGGAAGTTGTTTAATTAAAGAAGGACCCGTTGAAACTATAATAGCGTGTTTGGAACTACCTTTTCTTTTAAGCATTAATTCTTTGAATGAAAAATTTGAAATAATATCCGGAAGGTTGTAAATAAAATTTTCTATACCCTTGAGAGCGTCTTGAGAGTCGGTTCCTTTTGCTAATATAGCTTGTTTTATATGTATTTGCATATTTTGATTTGTTTTTATAATATCTTCTTGGTATCTTTCATAATAATCACAATGAATATCTAAAAAATAAACACGCAAAAAGTTGAAAAAAGGACTATTTGAACAGATGTTGTTATATGTGTTAATATCAATTGATTCTATATCTAAAATAACTAATCGGCGATCTTTTAATTCTTCACTAAAATCTATACATTGAAAACTTAAATAAATAAATTCTATTTCTTTTTCAAAAATAATTATTTTTTGTCTATTTTTGTTTTGTAAAAGAGCTTTATATAAAATTCCATTCCCAAAACCATAAAAATAAAGCACAGGATATAAAAGATATTTATCATTATATAAGTTTAGTTTCTCATTTAATTCACTAAGAGTATTGCTATATACTGTATACCCTTCCTCATGGTGTATAAAATTAATATCTAGAGAATCTTTTCCTTGTAGAATTTGGAATTTTTGAGGTTTAAAATTTTCTAATTTTTCTTTTAATATTTTATTGTTTAAGGCTTCTAGATTTTTATTAAATAAAAATAAATTCATTTTTTATCCTTTAAAATGTTCATGATTTTATTATACTTAAATTTTAAATTATTGATAAGTGGTTAATATATTTTGCTATATTTTTAAAAGTAAAACGATAGAAGGTAGTATGAATCACGAATTTTATATGAATTTGGCCATAGATGAAGCTTGGAAATATCAGCTTTTAACCTACCCTAATCCAGCCGTAGGTTGTGTGATTTTAGATAAAAATGGCAAAATCTTAAGCATAGAAGCGCATAAAGAAGCAGGTAAGGCTCATGCAGAGCTTAAAGCAGTGAGCAAAGCCTTAAAAGCACTTAATCCAAATTTAGATTTACCACAAAATGCAAATGATTTGCATGAGTTTATTTGTCAAAATCATCAGGGGTTATTAAAAGGCGCTAGTGCTTATGTGAGCTTAGAGCCTTGCAATCATCAGGGCAAAACCCCACCTTGTGCGAAACTTTTTAGCACACTTGGTTTTAGCGAAGTTTTTATCGCTACTAAGGATGAGCATAAGCTCGCAAGCGGTGGAGCAGAGTTTTTAAAAGATCAAGGCATAAAAGTTTACTTGGGAATTTGCGAGCAAAGAGCCAAAGAGCTTTTAAAACCTTTTTTAAAATGGCAAAAATCAAGCTTTAAATTTTTTAAACTAGCCCTTTCTTTAAACGGCTCTGCTTATGGTAAAATCGTAAGTTCTAAAGCAAGTAGAACTTACGCTCACACATTACGCTCAAAGCTTGATTTACTTGTAGTGGGCGGAGAAACTATAAGACATGATAGGCCTATTTTAGATGCAAGGTTAGTTCAAGCTAAAGCACCAAATTTATGCATACTAAGCCATCAAAATTTAGAAAGTTTTGATCCAAACATTCCTTTATTTAGCGTACCTAAAAGAGAAATTTTTACAAACATTCCTAGTGAGGCTAAATTTATCATGTATGAGGGTGGGGAGAATTTTTTAAAAGCCTTTAAAGATGAGCTAGATATGCTTTTGATTTTTTCAAACTCGAATTTAAATACCTTTGAAAATGTTAAGTTAGATTTAAAGCTAAAGCCTTTATACAAAGGCTTTTTAGAAAATGATACTTATGGATTTTATGAGATTATTAAATCTTAATAAATTTTTTGTGAGCTTACTTGTGTGAAAAATCGTGCTAAAGTGTTAGCGAAAAAGCTAGCACTTTGCTCTTCTAATCGTTTTAAAAACTTATCTATAGCATCTTCTTTTTGCCAGATAGGGTTTTGCACTTTGGCTAGTTTTTCTACTTCTTTTTTGGCTTGCTCGTAATTGCCTATTTTATCAATGAGTTTTAATTTTAAAGCCTCATTTGCTAAAAATACTTTCGCATCAGCCCATGAGTTTGTTTGGTTTAAGTCTAGCTTGCGATTTTGAGCTACAAATTGTGTGAAAAGCTCATAGCTTTGATTAGCTAAATTTTGTAAAAAGTCTTTTTCATCTTCGCTCCATTTGCGCATGAAAGTTCCTGCTTCTTTATAGCTTCCTGCTTTGATAGTTTGCTCATTTATACCAAGTTTTTGTGCAAGCTCACTTACTTCAAAGCCTTGCATGATTACCCCGATAGATCCTACAAAGCTAGCAGGATTAGCGATGATCATATCAGCTCCTACTGCACTTAAGTAGCTTCCACTTGCTATAGTTCCACCTGCATAGACTACCACAGGCTTTTTAGCTTTAAGATCTTGTATAGCTAAAGCTATTTCCATGCTTGGTGCAAAAGCTCCACCAGGGCTATCTATAAAAAGTAAAACCCCTTTGATAGCTTTATCCTCTTTGACTTTGTAAATTTGTTCTAAAAGATTACTCGCATCGCTAATTTCACCTTTAAGATTAATTTGTGCTAAGTTTGCATTAGAAAGTTTAGCATTATCTCCGCTTGGAGCAAGGATTAAAAATACGATAAATAAAAACACAAAGGTTTTAAAATAAGTGTTGATATAAGAAATGATTTTTCCAATTCCTTTAAAAAATGATTTTATAATTTGCATTCTTTTCCTTCTATAAAAAGTTTTAACACTTCTTTGCTTTGTAAGATAAATTGCAAAGGAAGTTGTTTTAAATTTGTGCTATTTGGTAAAGCAAAAAGACTAAAATCAGCGATTTTGCCTTTTTGAATTTGCCCTAGGTTTAAATTTAAAGCTTTTGCGGCTTTATTTGTCGCCATTAAAAGCAATATTTTAGCAAAATTTTCTAACTCAAAATCATCATGTATAAGTAAATTTGCTCTCATTTCATCAAGCATACTTAAAGAAGTATTTGAGCTTAAGCCATCGGTTCCTAGGTGGATATTAACACTATTTTTTAAAGCAGGTTTTAATTTAAAAGTATTTTTACTCAAAAGTCTGTTTGAAAAAGCACAATGCGTGATCGAGTGTAAATTTTTATCTAATAAATTCCATTCTTTAAAATACACACAATGAGTAAATAAAGTCCTTTGATCTTTAAAAAGCTCTAAAAAGCTTTGTGGAGTGTAAAATGGCATAGGATTTTTGCTAAATTTAGCCAAGCTTTTTTTAAAACCACCTTTTTTAAACCTTAGCCAGTTGTTTTCATGATTACTTTCAAGAAAATGTGTGCTTAGCAAATGATCATTTTCTCTAGCAAGTTTTATAGCAAATTTGGCAAGTTCTGGGTGGGTTGAGTAGGGCGCATGTACTGAAATAGCAGGGATAAATTTAGAAGTTTTAAAACTCATACTTTTTTCATAGCGAGTTAAAAATTCTTCTTTTTTAGCTTGGATAAAATTTGCATTTGAACCTAAAATTTCATTGAAAAACACCACTCTAGCTTGTGAATTGACACAAGGGTTTAAATCACTCCCAAAGCTTGAAATTTCTCCTATGGTAGCAGTGCCACTTTTTAACATTTTATGGATATTTTGTGAGATTAATTTTTCTTTGGCTTTTTCGTTTAATTGCTCGCGGTTATTAAAAACGCTATCAAGCCATTTTAAAAAGTCCCCAAAGACTAAATTTCCATTATTTGCACTAAATTCTAAATGCGTGTGTGGATTGATAAAAGCAGGTAAAAGTAAGGTATCTTTTGGAGTTGGTATAAGCTTAGCTTGTGGGTAGGATTTTTGTAAATTTTCTAAGCTATTAATTTCTAAAATATTATCATCAAAAAGAACTGCTTTGTTTTCTAAAATATTAAAATCATCATCGCAAGTTAAGATGATTTTAGGTGCTATTATAAACATTTTACCTCCTTTAAAAAGGGAAATTGTAGCTAAAATTTAGCTTTAAAATGCTATAATATAGTAAATTTTACTAAATAAAGGTTAGATTATGAAAGTTATGGTGATACAAGGACCAAACATCAATATGCTTGGTGTGAGAGAAACTCATATTTATGGCAATATGAAAATGGAAGATATCCATGAGCAAATGAAGCAAGCTGCAAAACAAGCTAATGTAGAGATTGAGTTTTTTCAAAGTAATTTTGAAGGTGAGTTAGTTGATAAAATTCAAGAATGCTTAGGCAGTGTAGATGGAGTGATTATCAATGCAGCTGCTTACGCACACACTTCTATAGCAATCCGCGATGCGATCGCAGCGATTAATATGCCTGTAATTGAAGTGCATATTAGTAATACTTATAGAAGAGAAGAATTTAGACAAAAAAGTATGATAGCACCAGTTTGTGCAGGTAGCGTGGTAGGTTTTGGTCCTTTTGGTTATCATATGGCTTTAATGGGACTTTTCCAAATTTTTGATCAAATCAATGCATATAAAGCAGCTCAAGCAAAAGCACAACAAGCAAATCAATGAATTTTATCTTAAAAAACGAAAATGCACTTTTTTATGAGTGTGGCTATTCTTGCGATAATGCTTTGTTTTTAAAACTTGAAGATGAAGCTTTTTTCATCACTGATGCAAGATATAGCTTTGAAGCTAGCGAAATGATAAAAAATGCTAAGGTAGTTTTAGCACAAGATCTTTTTGCTAGTGCTAGAGAGCTTTTAGAAAAAGCAGAAATTGATAAAATATGTTTTGACCCAAAAGACTTTAGCTATTTTGAATTTAAAGAACTTAGTAAAAGTGCAAATATCGTTTTTGAAGAAAAATTAGACTTGAGTAAAAACAAACGCATTATAAAAAATGCCAAGGAATTGCAACTTCTGCAAAAGGCTGTAAATTTTGGTAAAGAATGTTTTGAAGAATTTGCTAATTTTATCAGCCAAGAAGGTTATGGAAAAAGTGAAAAAGAATTACATTTTAAAGCATGTGAAATTTTTCAAAAAAAAGGCGCTTTAGGACTTTCTTTTTCACCTATTGTAGCTATTAATGAAAATGCGGCTAAAGCACACGCTTTACCTAGTGATAAATGTTTAGAATATGGAGATTTGTTATTAGTTGATGCGGGTGTGGTTTATCAAAGGTATTGTTCTGATCGTACAAGAACGGCTTGTTTTGATGAGAGTGGTATAGTATTTGATAAAAATAAGCCAAATTTTAAAGATAAAGAAATTATGCAAATTTATGAAGTGGTCAAGCAAGCTCAGCTTCAAGCTATAGAAAGAGCACGCGTTGGTATGATGGCAAGTGAGCTTGATTTTATCGCAAGAGAAGTGATTAAAAATGCAGGTTTTGAAAAAGAATTTATTCACAGCTTAGGGCATGGAGTGGGGCTTGATATACATGAGTTACCAAACATTAGTCCAAGAAGTGATTATGAGTTAAAAGAGGGTATGGTATTTACCATTGAACCTGGAATTTATATCAAAGATAAACTTGGTATTAGAATAGAAGACATGGTCTATCTTGATAAAGAAAAGGCAGTGGTGTTATAATTTGCTGATTAAAGGAGCTAGAAGGTTAGAAAAAATTCGTTTTTTTCCTTTTTATTCAAAGGCAGATAAAAAAGGAAAATACATAGCCATTATAGGACTTGGAAGCAATATAGAAGATGAAAAAAAACGCTTTCGGAGTTTATTTAGGCTTTTAATGCAAGATAAACGCTTGCAAGTATTGCAAACATCGCCATTTTTGATTAATAAAGCTTTTGGCTTTGAAGAGCAAAAAGACTTTACTAATGCAGTGATGGTTGTAAGCACAAGTTTGCACGCAAGAGCACTTTTAAAAGTTTTGTTTTTTTATGAGTTTAAATTCAAAAGAAAAAGAACTTTTAAAAATGCTCCTAGAACGCTTGATTTGGATTTGTTGTATTTTTCAAAAAAAGCGCGTAAAGATGAGTATTGCACAGTGCCTCATGTGGGGGTAAATGACAGAATTAGCGTAACTTTGCCTTTGGGCTTGTTAAGATAAGGAAAAATATGGGACAATTGATTCATACTTTTACAGTTGAAAGCACAGATGAGATTATACCTAAGGTTAAGCAAGATTATGGCGATAAGGCTTTGATAGTAACTAATAAGCAAATTCGTCCAAAAACTATCAATCAAAAACCTTTATATGAGGTTATAGTAGCGATTGAAGAAGCTGATTATGAAGAGCATTTAAAACAAAATAATTTACCTATGCCACCAAAGAAAAAACCAAACACAGCAAGTTTTCCTGAGGCTAAAATTCAAGCTCCAAAATTTGAAGATGAAAAAAAAGAAGAAGATGTAGTGCTTGATTTTTCTTCAAAAGCTAAGCAAAAACCTATTAATCCTTATTTAAATACAAGCAAAAAAGATGATAATTTTTTAAATTTAAAAAACAAACTTTCTCAAGTTAGTTCAGAAATTAGCAAGGTTTCAAACTATCAAGATTTTTCTATGCCAAATCCAAATTATGATAAAAAAATTGAAGCCTTTGAAAAGCAAATGAATAAGCTTAATGATAAAATGAATTTGCTTGTGGATATGATGTGGGATGATAAGGCAGATTTACGCAAAGAATTAGCTATACCACCTGAGTTTGCAAGTATTTATAAGCAAGCTAAGGCAAGTGGCATGCAAGAAGCGCATTTAGAAGCGATTATGAAAGCGACTATTGAAAATATGCCAAGCACTATGAAAGCAAATCAAGAAGCAGTGCAAAGATATTTTTACTCACTTTTGCGTAATATGCTTCCATGTCGTTTAGAAAGTGAAATTAAAAAGCAAAAAATCATGATGTTAGTAGGTCCAACAGGAGTGGGTAAAACTACTACTTTAGCTAAACTTGCTTTTCGCTATGCTTATGGAGATAGACGCTATAAAACCGGTATTATAACTCTTGATACTTATAGAATAGGTGCAGTAGAGCAACTTTTCCAATATGCTAAGATGATGAAGCTTCCTATTATTGATAGTATAGAGCCAAATGACTTAGATGATGCGATTAGAAGTTTAAATACTTGTGAGGTTATTTTAGTAGATACAACCGGAAATTCACAGTATGATAAAGCAAAACTTGAAAAAACAAAAGAATTTTTATCGCATTCTAATGCGCAAATTGATGTAAATTTGGTACTTTCAGCAAATACAAAATATGAAGATTTATTAGAAACTTATAATAATTTTTCATTTTTAAATATAGACACTTTAATCATTACCAAATTTGATGAAACAAAAGTATTTGGAAATGTATTTTCTTTACTTTATGAAACTAGCACTCCGATGAGCTTTTTTTCCATAGGTCAAGAAGTGCCTGATGATATAGAAGTGGCTAATAGTGACTTTTTAGTGCGTTGTGTGTTAGAAGGTTTTAGAAGGGATGAAAATGAGTAATCAAGCAGAAAAATTAAAAGATCTAGTGAAAAATGAAAACTCAAATGTAAAACATACTCATTTTATCGCAGTTACTAGCGGTAAAGGTGGGGTTGGAAAAAGTACTTTTAGCGCAAATTTGGGCAACATCCTAGCTAAAAATGGTTATAAAGTAGGGCTTTTTGATGCAGATATAGGGCTTGCAAATTTAGATGTGATTTTAAATGTGCGTGTGGAAAAAAACCTTTTACATGTTTTAAAAGGTGAATGCTCGCTAGAAGATATTTTAATAGAGGTAAAGCCAAATTTATGGCTTATCCCAGGTGAAAGTGGCGATGAAATTTTAAAATATAATGATAAAAACATTTATGAGAGATTTTTAAATCAAACAAGTATTTTAGATGATTTAGACTTTTTAATCATTGATACAGGAGCAGGTATAGGTGGTAATATAGGAAATTTCTTAGAAATGTCTGATGAGGTTATTGTCATCACTGTGCCTGATCCTGCTGCGATTACCGATGCTTATGCTACTATAAAAACTACTTCAAAAACTAAAGAGAATTTATTAATGGTGTTTAATGTTGTTAAAAACGAAAATGAGGCTTTAAGAATTTTTGATAATATTAAAAAAGTAGCAGATATTAACATTAAGCATAGTTTAAATTTAGAATTTTTAGGATTTTTAGGTCAAAGTAAAGATATTAGTTCTAGTATTAAAAAAAGAACTTTATTTAGTGATGATAACACTAATGCAAGTGATGAGCTAAAAACCATAGCTTCTAAGCTTTTATATAGGTTGGAACAAAAAGTGCTTAATAATGTGGGAGATAAAAGCATTATGAGTTTTTTCAAAAAGCTTTTGGATCGTTTTTAGATTGAGGGAAAAAGATGAGACCAGAGAATTTTGTTGCTTTTTTTACTGTTTGTGGTTTTTTTATAGGATTAATGTTTACCATAGTTAATATAGAAGATGCAGTAGAGATAGTTGTATATACTTGTTTGATTACTTTTGTATTTTATGTGTTAATCCATATAGTAATTATGATCTTTGTAGATGTTAATAAAATTAGCGGTAGAAGCTTTAATAAAGAAAAATATGAAAATGAAAACAATAGTTTTATAGCAGAATTAGCCGCAAGAGAAAAGAAAATGGATTACTTGCTTGAAAAACTTCAAGAAGAGCGCGAAGACCTTAAAAAGCTTGAAAGCTCTTCAAAAAGAAAAGTAAAACATGCAGCCGCATAATGCCTATGCTTCTACGCTAAAAAAAGAACAAGATGATTTAGTCATCTCTTATATGCCAGCATTAAGAGCTATGGCTTTTAGGCTTAAAGAGCGTTTGCCTGCAAGTATTGATGTAAATGATTTAATCAGTATTGGTGTAGAGGAAATGATCAAACTCTCACGCCGTTATGATAAAGAACAAAATGATAATTTCTGGGGCTTTGCAAGAAAAAGAGTAAATGGAGCTATGCTTGATTATCTAAGAAGTCTTGATGTAATGAGTAGAAGCAATAGAAAAATTATCAAAGATATTGATGCTATCATAGATGAGTTTTATCAAGAAAATGAAAAAGAGCCTGATGATGAGTATTTAGCACAAAGACTAAATTTAGAAGTAGAAAAGGTAAAAGAAGCAAGAGCGGCTCATGCTATATCGCTTGTTATGCCTTTGGATGAACAGCTAAATTGCTTTAATGATAGTAATATTATAGAACAAATAGAAAAAGAAGAATTAATAGAAAAAATCAATGCAGTTTTGGAAGAATTCAAAGAAAGAGAGAAGCTTGTAATACAGCTTTATTATTATGAAGAATTAAATTTAAAAGAAATCGCAGAGATTTTAGAGATTAGCGAGTCAAGAATTTCACAAATTCATAAGCGTTTGCTTAAGAAGATTCGAGAAAGGCTAGTTTAATGGCTGAGATACTTTCCCAAGAAGAAATTGATGCTCTTTTAGAAGTTGTTGATGATGATAGTGATGAAAGTGCAGCTTCTTCGAAATTAGAAGAGCTAGAAGATAAAAGAGATATAGTAGTATATGATTTTAAGCGTCCAAACAGGGTTTCTAAAGAACAACTTCGTTCTATTAAAGGGATTCATGATAAATTAGCAAGAAATCTTGCTTCGCAAATTTCATCTATGATGAGAAGTATAGTTGAGATTAAACTTCACTCGGTGGATCAAATGACTTATGGTGAGTTTTTAATGTCTTTGCCTTCGCCAACAAGCTTTAACGTTTTTTCAATTAAACCTTTAGATGGAAACTGCGTTTTAGAGATTAATCCAAGCATTGCTTTTCCTATGATAGATAGACTTTTAGGTGGTCAAGGAGAGAGTTTTGATACCTTAAGAGAGCTTACAGAAATCGAGCTTAATTTGCTTGATTCTATTTTGCGTATTATTATGCAAAGACTTAAAGAAAGCTGGATGAATGTTACTGAAATTTATCCAAGTGTTGAAGCAAAAGAATCAAGCCCAAATGTTGTGCAAATTGTTTCTCAAAATGAAATTGTTATCATGGTGGTAATGGAGATTATCATCGGAAATTCAAGTGGTATGGTAAATATTTGCTATCCGGTTGTGCATTTGGAAAGTATTTTGAGTCGTTTGGCAAATCGTGATATTATGATGGGTGAAACTTCGGCTAAAAAATCAAGAAATAAAGAACTTAAAACCTTGATCGGTCGTGCTGAGGTAATTTATGAAGCTATGCTTGGTAAAACTTTTATCAATGTAAATGAATTTTTAGATTTAAAACAAGGAGATATTTTAAAGCTTGATAGAAGTGCAGATGATAAAGCTATAGTGGCTATTGATAAAAAAGAAGTATTTTTAGCTCAAGTGGGGCTTCATAGATTTAGAAAGTCAATTAAAATCTTAGAACTTATCAAAACTGATAAAGATGAGATTAAAGAAATGCTTGAAAAATATGAAGATGAAAGAAGAGCAAAAGCAAATTCGTATGATGATAATGAAGAACTAGAAGAGGAAGACGATGATCAATGATTTTTTAGGCATATTCGTCAATGAATGTGTAAGTACAATAGAAGGTTTAACAGGAAAAAGTGCTGAATTTAGTGAGTATTATGAGTATGATGTAAATTCTCAAGATTCTATGACTCCACCATTAGTTAGCGCTACTTTTAGTGTTAATAATGAAATGAAAATCAAAATCCTAGCCAGTGCAGTTTTAATGAGTGCAATTGGTGAGTGGATGATGGGAGAAGAAGAAATCTCCAAAAACAGTGAGCTAAATGAAGATGAAATGGATGCAGCCAAAGAAGCTATACAAAATATCATCTCAGCATTTTCTACAACCTTAGGCGCGCAAAAAGAAATTCCAAAAATGGAGTTTAGTCTAGAAAATTGTGAATTTGTTGCAGATAGCTTAGAACTTGGTGGTTTTCATAAGCTATATTTATACAATGTAAAAATAGCTGATTTAGAAGAAAAAATTTCTTTGGTTTTTGATGAAAAAATTTATAAGATTTTAACCAAAACTGACTTAGAAGAAATCGTAGCAACAAATGAAGATCATACGCAAGATCATAAGGCCTTAGCTAATGTAGAAGAGCTAAGAAATATCGGTTTGATCATGGATGTACGCTTACCTATAAGAGTGCGTATAGGTAGTAAAAAAATGCTTTTAAAAGATGTTTTAACCATGGATATAGGTTCGGTTATCGAGCTTGATCAATTAGCAAACGATCCTTTAGAGATTTTAATAGGTGATAAAAAAATCGCTTATGGGGAAGTAGTTATCGTAGATGGAAACTTTGGAGTGCAAATTACTGAGATAGGCTCTAAAAAAGAAAGATTAGAACAACTAAGATGAAAGAATGTATTATTGAGGACGTTGCTCATCTTAAAGAATTAGAAAAAATTCAAAAAGGCATAACTTTTTTTGGTTCTGCACGCTTAAAAGAAGATAATGAGTATTGTATTTTGGCTTCAAAATTAGCCCAAAAGTTAGCAGATCTTGGTTATAGTATCATCAGTGGTGGTGGCGGTGGTATTATGCAAGCTGCAAATTATGGGGCTATGCAAAGTCAAACTTTACACTTAAAATCTTTTGGATTTAATATACATTTACCATTTGAGCAAAAAGCAAATGACTTTTTAGAGTATAATATCACTTTTAAGAGCTTAGCCATTCGCAAAATGGCTCTTATTCAAAAGAGTCTAGCTTTTGTGATTTTCCCAGGCGGCTTTGGAACATTAGATGAATTTTTTGAAATTCTTACTCTTAAACAACTTAGTTTTAAAAAAGATGTTCCTATTATTTTAGTTGGGCAAAAATTTTGGCAACCTCTTGATGAATTTATCAAAACTTCTTTACTAGGACTTGGAACTATATCTAAAAATGATGAGTTAAAGTATAGTATAAGTGATGATTTGGATGAAATTATAAGAATGATAAAGGAAAAAGATGAAAATTCTTGTTGCAATGAGTGGGGGTGTAGATAGTACTGTAACTGCTTATAAGTTAAAACAAGCAGGACATGAGATTATAGGTTGTTATATGAAGCTTCATGGAAAAGCTAATTATCATGAAGAAAATATACAAAAAGTTGAAAAAGTTGCTAAATTTTTAGACATTAAATATCATATTTTAGACTTACAAGAAGATTTTAAAAATCAAGTTTATATGCCTTTTGTTAATACCTACAAAGAAGGAAAGACGCCAAATCCTTGTGCTTTGTGTAATCGCTTTATCAAGCTCGGCAAGCTTTTAGAATTTGCTAAGAGTTTGGGTTGTGAAAAATTAGCCACAGGTCATTATGCAAGGATAGAAAATGGTTTGATTAAAACTGCAGTTGATGAGAGTAAGGATCAAAGCTATTTTCTAGCAAATGCAGAGAAAGAGGCTTTGGGATATTTGATTTTTCCTCTTGGAGAGATGAAAAAAGAAGATGTGAAAAAATTTGCTTCAACCATTGATGTTTTAAAATCTTTTGCAACACAAAAGGAAAGTTCTGAGATTTGTTTTGTGGAAGATACTTATGTGCAAGTTTTAGATCAGTTTATGGATACTAAAATTCCAGGTATTGTAAGAGATAGTAGTGGAAAAGAAGTAGGAAAACATGAAGGTTATATGCACTATACTATAGGTAAAAGAAGAGGTTTTGAGGTACGCGGGGCTCATGAGCCACATTTTGTATTAAAAATTGATCCTAAAAAAAATGAAATCATAGTAGGTAAAAAAGAAGAACTTAAGATAAGTGAATTTAACCTTGATAATATTAATTTATTTATCGATGCTAAAGAGTTAGATTGTGAAGTAAAAATACGCTATAGATCAAGATCAACCCCATGTAAAGTTTTGATTAATGAAGATAAGAGTGCAAAAATCATCTTACAAGAACCTGTTTATGGGCTTGCTAGCGGACAAATGGCGGTATTTTACGATAAAGATTTAGTGCTTGCAAGTGGATTTATAAAATAATGCTAAAGGTTTTTCCTTTGGCATTGTAGTATTTATTCTAATAAATCTTTTAATGGAATTTCTAAACTTTTAGAAATTTTATATAAGTGCTCTAAGTTAAAATGTTTACCATATCGATTACACTCACAATTTGAATAAAATGCAACGGATTTTATACCTATATCTAAGGCTAACTCAAGCTGAGAAATTCCTTTTTTTTCTCTAAAATTTCTTATATTTGATGATACTTTTTTATAAAAATTTAAAATTTCTTCTTCGCTAGAATTGCTAAAGTCCTCTTCCATTTTTTATCCTATAGGATTAATATGAAATTAAACTTTACAAAGATATAATTTTTTTAAATATATCCTATAGGATAAATTAAAGGAGATTTAATGCATAAAGTTTCATTTCTTTTTGTTATTGCTTTATCATTCACTGCATGTAATAAAACTTTATATAATCCGCAAGTAGATGAAAAAATAACAGTAGCAAAAGCTCAAAAAGATATAAAAATTGGTATGAGCTCATCTGAAATCATAGAAATAATGGGATCTCCAAATATTATATCAACTGATGAGCAAAGAAGAGAAGTCTGGGTATATGATAAGATTAGTACCCAAAGAGCTTATCAAAATTCATCTGGCGGTATAAGTATTATTTTGGCTGGAGTTGCTGGAAATAGTGGTAGTAACGTTAGTACGCAACGAACTTTAACTGTTATTATAAAATTTGATAATAACCAAAAAGTTAGAGATGTGGCATACCGCACTTCAAGTTTTTAAGGTATAAATATGAAGTTTATAATACCTATTTTTTTACTTATTTTTAGCGGTTGTGCAACAACCAGTGTTAAAGAGATGATGAAGATTGAAACATCTACAGCACAAGAAAGGCAATTGCAGACTAAAAGTTTTAATACTGTTGATACAAGTAAAATTTTATCATCTAGTATTGCAACATTGCAAGATCTTGGATTTAATATAGATGAAATTAATAGAGATTTTGGAATAGTAAGTGCATCTAAAACAAGAGATGCTAGAGAAGTTTCTACTCAAGCTGGGATTGTTGTCTTGGCGCTTTTATCTCCGGGTGCAGCTATGGCTGCTTCAAAACAGTCAGATCATACGCAAGAAATTAAGGCAAGCGTAGTTATCTCTACAAATAATAAAATCAAAAAGACTTTTGTAAGGTTTACAATGCAAAGAATTGTGAGAAATCAAGAGGGCTCTGTTAATGAAGTTGGAAGTATAAGAGAACCAGAAATTTACCAACAATTTTATGAAAAATTATCGAAATCAGTGTTTTTGGAGGCAAATGAACTATGAAAAAAATATTATTATTTATAATGGCTTTGTATTTTGTTGGGTGTGGTACGAATTCTAGACAAATGGTTATTGAAAATACTCAGCAGCTTCAAGTTAGAACATATCAAACAAAAGAATATGATTATCCTAAAAAAATTGTTGCAAAAGCTGGTGTTTCTGCATTACAAGATCTTGGTTTTGTAATTGATAAAGCGGATTTACAAACAGGAGCAGTTACTGCAACGAAATTATCAAAAGGTGCAACAATGCGTATAACATTGGTTGTAAGAGAAAAAGGAGATAAAAAATCAACTATTAGAGCTAATGCTCAATATGGATCTAATATGCAAGTTCCAACTCTGGTAGAAGATCCAGAAATTTATCATTCGTTTTTTCAAGTGCTAGATAAGGCAATATTCTTTGAAAAAGAGAATATATAACAAGGAAATATAATGAGAATAGTAATTTTTATGTTATTTTTATCTATAATGTATGCAGATAATTGCAATAATGAGCAAAATAATTATGTAGTAGCTATATTAGAATATAAAATTACTATGCAAAATTTAGATCAACAAGAGCAAATTGACTTAGACAGAGTGCATAATAATATTCTTAGAAATAATATAAAGTCTCCAATGGATTTAATGCAAGAAAGACTATCTGATAGTTATAATGCTTTCGAATATAGAAATAAAATATTAGAGGAAGATAATCGTGTTATAAGAGATATAATAAATATGCAAGATGAGGTTAGAAATTTTTACAATAGACAAAGGTTAATAGCTCTTGAAAAATTAAATTTATCAAAGTTTAAACTACAAAGATGTAAAAATAAAAAATAAATTATAACAGTTTGGAATTGTTATGGAGATCTTCTTTGTTTTTACTTATCATATGGATTTTATTTACGAGATTGACTTATTTTCTTTTATTTATAATGATTTTATTCAAAGTGCTAATTATAAATCAGGTGGAAACTTATCAAAACTTGATTCTTTGTTTGGTGTAATTGCTTCTGCACTTATAAAATTAATCTTTTGCATAGTTGTAGTTGTAATTATTTTGAGCTATATTTTAGAAAAACTACATAGCAAATCTTAAAAACATAGAACAATAAATATAAATTAAAATATCTCCATAATACTTATATCAAACCATAAAAGATCAAATTTAAGTAAAATTCCATAAATCACAGCACTAAATAATCCTGCGAAAATTCCTGCTAAAACATCATCTAGCATTACACCCAAACCGCCTTTGGTTTTTTTGTCAATTTTACCTATGATAGAAGGTTTTGTGATATCAAAAAATCTAAATAAAACAAAAGAAAGTAAAAAAGTAAAAACACTTTGCCCGCAAATTGCCAAAGCTAAGAACACTCCTACAACTTCATCTATTACAATATGCTTATCATCATGTTTACCTGTTTGTTTTTCGTATTGATCGATGATTTTTATAGAGATTAAAAAAAGCAAAATTGCAAGTAAGATCAAAGTTCCTATACCCAAATACCTTAAAATAAAAAAAGCAGGGATTAGCGCTGCTATTGTACCAAAAGTTCCTGGAGCTTTATTAACACTACCTGAATAAAAAAAAGTTAAAAATAATTTTTGCATGATTACACCATATATGACATTTGATGGAGTTTTATAAGTTGCTCATAAAATTCTTTATCGCCTCTATATTCTAAAATACCGTGCGTAGGGAAAAGATTGCTATAGATATTTTGTTTATTATGGAAACGATTTGGAAAAAGCTCTGATAAAATCAAAGCAGAAATTTCTCTTCTTATAAAAACTGCTGGTGGAATGATACCAAGTCTGAGTAAATTTTTTAAAGAATCGCCATGATATTTCATATGGTGATGAGCTCCATGTGGACATGATTTGGTGCTTACTATCATTTTACACTCATCACAAAATACAAATTCAGGAAGTATAGTTACTTCTATATTATAATCTTTTGCAAAATCATCAAGCACAGTAAAAGCTCTGTTTTGATTAAAATACATTCCAAGCCCTGCGTGATTTTGTCCTACAAAAAGTTTATTACAATCAAAACTTTTAGCCAAAGCACACTCAAGCACCGGATTTAAATGCGAGGCAAAAATTTTGATATTATGTAAAGGTATGAGTAAAACTCTAGAGGCTGGTAAATAATTTTGCGCAAAAACATCAAAGCAACGCTTTTTAAGTTTTAGATTTAAACCATTACTTTCGTAAGATTCTATAAGGAAAATAATTACTAGATCAGATTGCTCTATAGCCCATCTTAAAATTCTCTCATGCGCTCTATGAAAAGGATCAAAGCTTGAAACAATAGCAGTGATATTAGAAGGGTTTAATCTTTTTTTGATTTTTTCAAAATCTTCTTTTATAGCCTTGATACGATTGTGATAAATTTCAAATTCACCACTAATGCAAATTTCTCCAAAATCATCAATCAAGCATGTATTAGGTGTAAAAATATCATTAATGTTTTTATCGTTTTTAAATTTACTTTCTAAGATGATGTGGCCTACTATTTGATCATTACATACAAAATCTATTTTGTCTTTAACTTTGGCATTTTCTATGATTTTTTTGTTTTCATTATGTGGAGCAAAAGTTAAGGCATAGGGAAATTTATATCCGTTTATTGCTTCATTTTTTAAAAATTCATCTCTTTCTTGTTCGTTCATCAATTTTGTAAAAGAACCAAAAATTCCTTCTTTAATGAAACATAAAACTTCGTATTCTTCTTCTGAGATTATAATGCTATTTTTTCTTTGTAATGCCATATTTTTTCCTTTTTTCCCATAAAGATTTTCTTGAAATTCCTAATTTTTTGGATAAATCCGTATCAGGAAAGATATTTTGATAACTAATGATAATATGCTTAACATAATCATCAATGGTTAAAATTCCATTACTTTCAAAACTTTTTTCATCTTCACCTAGCTCTAAAATTTGAAAATTGCTATGCTCAATATTCGTACTTGTATGTATAATAACAGCCTTTTTTAAAGCAAGGTTTAACACCTTTTCTTTTTCTAAAGGCTTTAGGGTTTGAAAATTAACCAAATAATACAAAGAATTGTCTTTGAAAATTTTATCTAAATTTTGCTGGTGTGAAAGATCTATATAAACATTTGCGATGTTGTGTTCGTTAGTATAATTAAATACAAAATGATCAGCAAAAATTTGATTATTAGTTTTTAAAATCAAAGGTAATTTGAATTTTTTATAATCAAAAGTTGGTAGTTTTGCTGTTTCAAATTTATGTTTTAAATATGCTTGATAGGTGCTATTTAGCATGGTGATTTTTTTAAATTCTTGAAAATGCTTAATCTTGCGCATTAATTCTTCTATCATGAAAGGTTTTTGTATGTAATCACTAGCACCAGATTTTAAAGGAGCTAAAACAGTATCCGAACTTATGTAAGATATGAGTAAAATAATGATTTTATGCTTAAAAATTTCTATAATATGTTCAAAATTAGCCATACTAGTAGAAAGCAAAATGATTTCATAATCATGATGAGTCAGCTCATTAACATTTGCGATAATATCACAATCATAACCTATAGAATTAAGCTTTGATCCTATGCTTTGGGCTAAATAAAATTCATTTTCTACTATTAAAACTTTCATAATTTCATCCAATCAAAATATTTTAAATTTACACTTGCTAAAACAGCAATCCCTTCTTTCCTTCCTACAAAACCTAGATGTTCTGTAGTGGTAGCTTTGATATTGATTTTATTTGGTGTGGTTTTTAATGTTTTAGCGATATTAAAAGCAATAGCTTCTTTAAAATCTTTCATTTTAGGTGTTTGGGCTATGATGGTAATATCAGCATTTACAAGCTCAAAACCATAATTTTGCACCAAAGTATAAGCATTTTGCAATAAAAACATAGAATCGGCGTTTTTGTACTGCATATCATTATCTGGGAAAAGTTCGCCAATATCTCCAAGCCCTGCTGCACCCAAAAGCGCATCAATTAGCGCATGAGCTAATACATCTCCATCAGAATGAGCTTTTAAACCCATGTTTTCATGCACTTTTACTCCACCCAAAAGCAAGGCTCTTTGCTCTCCAAATTCATGTACATCAAAGCCATTTCCATTAAAAATATCCCAAGATGGTTTTGGTAAATTTAAGCTTTTTAAATCTTCTTTAAAGGTAATTTTTTTAGCTAACTCATCACCTTGTACATACCAAATTTTACCACCAATAGCTTGTATAGCTGTGCTATCATCAGTGAAATTTGAGCTTTGCTCTAAAGCTTTTTTTAGCATACTCGTGCGTGAAAGTTGAGGGGTTTGTATGAGTTTGATTTTATCTCTATCGATAGCTTCTTGAGCATAAATTGTAGTATCACTTACTTTTAAAACAGGTGTAATACAATCAGCTTTGTCATGATTTTCTATGATATTGTTAAAAAGGTTTTTAGGAATTAAAACCCTTGCAACATCACTAACTAAAACATATTCACTCTCAACCATATTTAAAGCATTGAGTAAAGATTGTGCTCTAGTTGTACCACCTTGGACAAATTTATATTCAGGGGCAAATTTTTTCATATAAGAAATATTACTAGAAGTAACAACTATTTGTTTAAAAGGATAAAAAGAACTTAAATTTTTAGTAGCATAAAGCCATAAAGGTTGTTCGCCTAGTCGTAAAAACTGCTTTTTTACTGGAGTATTAAATCTTGATGATTCTCCAGCAGATAGCATAATCAAGGAAATATCTAACATTTGTTACACCTTAATTTCTTATTAATGTTACGATATTATACACCATAAAAGCCAAAATTTATATTTATGTTAGTAGAATTAATCATTTTAAATAACAAGGAGAAAAATTGAAGGAAAAAATCGAAGAAAGACTAAAACAAGTTATATATCCAGGCTTTAAAAAAGATATAGTTAGTTTTGGTTTTGTAAAAAAAATTGAATCAAACGAAAATCAAGCTCATATAGTAGTTGAAATTGTTTCAGCTAATGCTCAAATCGCACAAGAGCTTAGACTAAACATCGCAAATGCTTTAAAAGATTTAAATTTAGAGCTTAATTTAGAAATCATTCAACCAAAAATTCCTGAAGAAAAAAGCAATTCAAGAAGTGGCAAAAATATCGCTCCACAAATTAAAAATTTCCTTATGATTTCAAGCGGTAAAGGTGGGGTAGGTAAAAGTACTACAACTTTAAATTTAGCGATTTCTTTAGCTAAAATGGGTAAAAGAGTAGGGCTTTTAGATGCGGATATTTATGGGCCAAATATACCAAGAATGCTAGGTGAGAGTAAAAGCAAACCTGAAATTGTAGGTCAAAAAATTCGTCCTATTTTATCTCATGGGGTTTATATGATGAGTATGGGTGTACTAATAGAAGAAGGTAAAGGTTTGATGTGGCGTGGTTCTATGATTATGAAAGCAATTGAGCAACTTTTGGCTGATGTGCTTTGGCCTGAACTTGATGTATTATTGCTTGATATGCCTCCAGGAACTGGTGATGCACAAATTACCCTAGCTCAAAGTGTGCCAGTGAGTGCAGGTGTGTGTGTAAGTACTCCTCAAGTAGTGTCTTTGGATGATAGTAAAAGAGCACTAGATATGTTTGAAAAATTACACATTCCTGTTGCAGGTATTATAGAAAATATGAGTGGCTTTTTATGTCCTGATAATGGCAAAGAATATGATATCTTTGGTAAAGGCACCACAGAAGAAATGGCAAAAGCTTATAAATGTGAAGTTTTAGCTCAAATTCCTATCGAAATGAGTGTAAGAGAAGGTGGAGATAGTGGTAAGCCTGTAAGTTTTTATATGCCTGAGAGTGTAAGTTCAAAAAGATATTTGCAAGCTGCTGAAAAAATCTGGGAATTTATAGAAAAGGTTAATCAAGAAGGTAAAGTAGATAATTCAGCTATTCAACCTGTAATGAATGGCAAAAGTGCGTGCTCGCAATAAGGAGAAAATATGCCAATAGAAAGTAAAGAAGAATTTTTAAATTTAATCAAGCAAATCGAACAAAGGATTAATTATAAAAAGCCTAAAGCTTTTGCTATAGCAAGGCTTGATCTAAGTCAAGTTGATCCTAGTAAAAAACTTCAAGCTAATTTTGGTGTGATTAATTTTGAGCAAAACTATGCTGCTGCAGCTGTTATGTTTGAAGCTTTTTTTAGAAGAGGGGTTGATGTTGATTTTAATGAAAGTGAGTTTGTGGCTACTTTGATTAAAGAAGATTTGGATTTTACGCTTGAATGTTTTGCGCCATTTTTGCAAGAGCAAGGTCATAAAAATATAGAAGCAATTAAAGCAGCCAAGGAAAATTTTAGAGAAAATGCTTTTTCTTTTGTTTGTATTTTTGAAGATGAAGCGCCAAAAAGTTTAGAAAGTGTATATTTAAAACTTTATTTGCTTTCCAATAAAAAAGTACCTTTAAGAAGTTTAAATTTAACAGGTGCTTTTGGGATTTTACCAAATGTTGCATGGAGCGATAATAAGCCTATTGATTTAGACTTTTTAAGAGAAAATGAGATTGATTTAAAAATGAGTGGAAGGTATCCAAGGATTGATTATGTAGATAAATTTCCAAGATTTTTAGCTCATGTTATTCCTGAGGATAATACTAGAATTTTAGAAAGTTCTAAAGTAAGAATGGGTGCGGTTTTAGCTGCAGGCACTACTATAATGCCAGGGGCTGCTTATGTGAATTTTAATGCAGGTACAACTGGAGCTTGTATGGTAGAAGGACGTATTAGTTCTTCAGCTGTTGTGGGCGAAGGTAGCGATGTAGGAGGCGGTGCTTCTATACTTGGTGTTTTAAGTGGTACAAGTGGTAATGCTATTAGCATTGGTAAAGCTTGTCTTTTGGGTGCAAATTCGGTTACGGGGATTCCTTTAGGAGATAATTGTATCGTTGATGCGGGTATTGCTGTTTTAGAAGGGACTAAATTTGCTTTAAAAAATAAAGAAGAACTTCAAAAAATCAATCCTGATTTTAAATTTGATAAAGATATATATAAAGGTTTAGAATTAGCAGGATTAAATGGCTTGCATTTTAGACAAGATTCTCAAAGTGGAGTGATGATAGCAGCTTTTAATAAAAAGGCTGTAAAACTTAATGAAGATTTACATTAATTCTTAGCCCTTATGGGTTAAGAATTTTAAATAATTCATGTAGCTTATAAATACACACACTAGGGTGATGTTTAATACTTCCTATGTGTAGTAAAATCTCTTTGCTATCTTTTTTATAAAGCTTTTGTACAAAATTAAAATTCCACCATTTGTAAGTTTTGAAATTTAAATTATGGGTGGTATTTATATGAAAATTTATACAAGAATGATTTTGAAAGTTTTGGTTTAAACCAGGTGCTTGAAAGGCATAGACTTCTTTTATCGCGCTAGGAAAGGTTCTTGCAAAAGTTTGAGCTAGATATCCTCCTAAAGAATGCCCTATGATGATGAGATTTTTATCAATGGTGTATTTTTGTTTGAGTTGATTATAAAAATACTGCATGGATTGAATTTGACCTTTTGGAGTTTTGTTAAGTAAAATCAAAAAACCACTATAAAGATCTTTAAAATCAAAACACAAAGGATTTAAATCACTCCCTGCAAAGGCTAAAATATAGTTTTTTCTTTTTTTATCATAAATAAAACTAGCTCTAAAACCCATTTTAGATTGAGGGTGTGCTTCATTGATGTGTTCAAGTATTTCATAATTTTTTACAAATTTTAAAGCTAAAAATGCATTGTTTAAACCACCTACGGGGATTTTTTCTTTTTTATAAAAAGGATTGGTTAAAGCTTTTATAATGGCTTTGTGTTTTTGCAAACCTTCTTTTTTCAAGCTTTGATTTAAATATACATTAGTACAATAAGCTACTAAACTATAATCATATAATTTTTGCAATAAATCGATATTTTTTTTTAAAATGAGTATGGAGTTTTAATAAGAGTAGTTTTTCTTGAGAGGTTAAATTTGTTTTTTGACTTAAAGCAATAAAGCTTTGCAAGTCAAAAAACATTATAAATTCTTACATAGAGCAAGTATTTTGGATAGTTGAATTAAGCATCCAAAGAACTTTTTCATACTTTGCAATATTTTCTTGAGCAAATGCTGCTGTTGTAGTATCGCTTGCTTTTTCAGCTTCTTCATTTAGCTTTTTAAATTCACCCAAAAGATATTTATAATCTTCTCTAATAAGCTCTAAAACTTCTACTGGAGTAAAGCAATCTTTTTGAGCTTTAGGTGCGTTTGCATTTTCTAGTAATGTTTTTGAGCAAACGATAGCTTTTTCTCCTAGCTGTAAAGCTCTCTCAGCGCAATCATCAAAAAGTTCTGCCATTTCTTCATAAGCTTTTTCTGTATATTCGTGAATTGAGAAAAATTGTAAACCTTTTACATTCCAGTGATAATTATGAAATTTAATCCATAAACTATGAGCATCCGCTTGTAATTGTAATAATTGTTTTGTTACTGACATGTTATCTCCTTTTTTATTTTTAAAATTATAACATAAAATTCTTAGATAATAATTATTATTATCTAATAAATTTTAATGTTAATAATTATTATATTTTCATTATACTCTTTTTTTACAATAAAGCAAATTTATTTACTTAATATATTTTTGAGTATTAATTTTCCCACCTCTACGCCAGGTTGATCATAAGTGTTAATTCCAAGCATAATGCCACATGCAGAAGTAAATAACTCATAATAATACATCAAATACCCACAGTGATAAGCATCTAATTTTTCAAGCTCTATGACATCAACACTTAAATTTTCAGCAATCAAAGCATGCATAGTTGCATCGCATTGTGCGTTTAAAAGATCATGTAAATTAACTTCATTAGTAAAATCACAATTTTGTAAATGATTAAAGCTTATATTTGGGATACTAGGAGATTTTTGACTATCTTTGATTTTTAAAAAAGTAACAGTTTTATCTTTGGGTCCATCCATGATAAGTTGTAAAAAGCTATGCTGATCTCTAGCGCCAATTAAAGCAATAGGAGTTAAACCTATGCGTTTAAAGCCTTGTTTTTTACCTAAGCTTTCGGCAATTAGTTGAATATACCATTCATTAAAGCCCTTAAAAGCATCTCCATAAGAAAAAAGCACATTAATATGTGCACTTTTATGCGTGCAATAATGATAAGCCTTTTGCAAAATTTGATCACATTTTTTCTCAAAAAAATCCACATAACAAGCTTTTGCACCTTCTAATAAGGCTTTAGTATCATAGCCACAAAAGCTCAAAGGAACAATACCAATGGCAGATAAAACACTAAATCTACCTCCAACATTTTTAGGTATAAAAAAGCATTTTATGTTTAATTCTTCTCCTAGTTTGTGAAGTTTTGATTCAAAATCAGTAATAAACACAAAGTTTTCGTGTAAATTTTCATTTTTAAAACCAAAATGAGCAATGATAAGTTTAAATAAAGAAATTACCTCTATAGTTGTACCTGATTTACTTGCTATGATGAAAAGTGTTTTTTGGGGATTTATTTTTTGCATAGTTTGGGTAAAAGTATGTGAGGAGGTATTATCTATAATGAAAAGTTTTTTTTCTTCTACTTGATCAAATAAAAGCTCTTTTAAAGCTTTAACCCCACAACTTGATCCACCCATACCTACTAAAACGATATTTTCTATATGAGTTTTAGTGGCGATAAATTCTTTACTTTCTTTGATTAAATCAAAGCTTGTATCTACTAAGTGATAATACCCTATATCGCCACTTTCTAACTCATCATTCATTCTATTTGCATAAGCAGTGATTTTTTTAAAATCTTGGGTTTTAAAAAATAAAGTATTATTTAGCATTTTTACTTTTCTCATAAAAATAATTTGTCGCTTCCACAAAGCCTTCTACGCTTCCACAATCAAATCTTTTTCCTTTAAATTTATAAGCTAAAACCATATTATTAGTTGCTTGTGAAAGTAAAGCATCGGTTAGTTGAATTTCTCCATTTTTACCTGCTTTAGTATTTTCTAAAATGCCAAAAATATCAGGTGTTAAAATGTATCTTCCTATGATAGCTAAGTTACTTGGAGCATCTTTTGGATCAGGTTTTTCTACCATAGAATTTACCATGATTAAATCCTCTTCCACAGCATTTCCAGCTATAACCCCATAGTTTGAAACTTGATCAGCTTCAACTTCCATTACGGCTATAACAGAGCAGCGGTATTTTTCATAAATTTTTACCATCTGAGCTAGGACATTTACTCCATCTTCATTTACACATAAATCATCTGCCAAAATTACCCCAAAAGCTTCATCTTGCACTAAAGGCTTTGCTTTTAAAACTGCATCTCCTAAGCCTTTCATTTCATTTTGTCTTGTAAAAGTAAAAGTGCAGCGATCTATGAGTGTTCTTATTTCACTTAAAAGATATTCTTTTTTAGTACCCGCAATTTGATGCTCAAGTTCATAAGAAATATCAAAATAATCCTCTAAAGCTCTTTTTCCACGCCCTGTAACAAAACCCATAGTTTCCATACCAGCTTCTAAAGCCTCATCTACACCATAATGAATTAAAGGCTTAGTTAGTATAGGTAGCATTTCTTTAGGTAGAGTTTTTGTAGCAGGTAAAAATCTAGTACCATAACCTGCTGCAGGAAAAATACAAGTTTGAAGCATAGTTTATCCTTAAATTTTTATAAGTTGTTTTGATTATAATTTTATTTAAATATTATAGCTAAATTAAGGAAAATATGAAAACCATTGATCAAATTTATCAAGCAAAAATAGAAATCAAAAAATCAACTTTTTTGTCTTTTTTATGTCCTTTTGAAGATTTTCAAACTTTAATGCAAAAGCTAAGAAATGAGCATTTAAAAGCCGTGCATTTTGTATATGCTTATAGGTACTTAAACGAATTTGATCAAATCATAGAAGATAAAAGCGATGATGGTGAGCCAAAAGGAACTTCTGCCATGCCTTGTTTGAATGTCTTAAGAGGGGCTTTGCTTGTTAATTGTGCGGTGATTGTGGTGCGTTATTTTGGAGGGATTAAACTTGGTGCAGGTGGTCTTGTAAGAGCTTATAGTGAAGCTACAAACGAAGCTATTTTAAACGCAACGCTTTTAGAATTTGAAGCTAAAAATATTTTAATTTTAAACATTCCTTTTCATCTTTATGCAAGATTTGAGCATTTTTTAAATAAAAATAACATTTCATATGAAAAAAAATTTCAAGAAAATGTTGAGTTGATTTTAAGCGTTAATGCAAAAGAAGAAGAGGAATTTAAAAAATTTGCAAAAGAGTTCGAATTTAGCGGCCTTGTTTGGAAGTAAGCGTTTGCTTACTTCATTTTTATAAAGAACTTAAAAGATCTTTTACCATATCTTTTTGTGGCTCTTGTTTTTCTTCTATATTAGCTTGCATAGAAGTTTCGTTTTGTCCTCTAAAACGATAATTATAAATATTTGACATATTTGAGCTAAAAATTCCTGTGCTAAATTGATCTTGACTCATAGCTTTTGAAAAAAGCTCATCAAGTTTTATGCTTTGCTCGTTTAAATTTTCACTATTGTTTTGACTAAGTAAAGACATAAAGTCTTCATTAGCTCCTTGAGTGCTTTTATAAGCACTACTTTGACCATATCCATACTCTTTAACCGATAAATTATCATGGTTAACTTGCATGTTTTCTCCTTTCAAAATATTACAAGGAAAAAACAAGCAAAAATCATTCCTTAATCACCATGAGTTGGGTAGTATTCAGCTTCTATTTCATTGTTTTTGATAAACTCTTCTCTAGCTTTATTGCAGCGCTCATCTCTTAGTTTTCTATAAGCATTTCTACTTTCTAATTCTTGAGAAGTTAAAGGGCGATCTTCTAAAAATGAAATGTGAAAATAAGTATCATCTTCTTTGCTGAATTTTTCATAAAATTCAACATAGTCAAAATAATCTTTTTCACTTTGAAAATCAATACTTTCTTCTACATAAATAGTTGGGCCAAAGCCTCTGTGATTTTGAGTAAAATGTCCAAAACCAGCTGCATATTTTATCTTAAACGAATTCATTCTAAACCTCCTAAAAATTCGTCATAACTTCCTTTAAAGTCTGTTAATTTTCCATCTTCTAAAAACCATATACGATTAGCAAAAGCGCTAATTAGCTCTCTATCGTGGCTTATGCATATCACACAACCTTTGAAATTATACAAAGCTTCACCTAATGCAATGATACTTTCAAGATCTAAATGATTATCCGGTTCATCTAAAAGCAAGAAATTTCCACGCTCTAACATTAATTTTGAAAGCATTAAGCGGTGTTTTTCGCCCCCACTTAAACTAGAAGCCATTTTTTCTTGATCGCTTCCGCTAAAGAGCATTCTACCAAGACATTTGCGAATTTCGTCTAAATCTTTGAATTTTTCACTCATTAGCCATTCATAAAGTTTCAAATCTTCATTAATTAAATTCGTTGTATCTTGTGAAAAATATCCCATTTCTATGGTAGCACCAAGGTGAATATGACCACTATCAGGTTCTAATTTTGATGCGATGATTTTAGCTAAAGTACTTTTTCCAACACCATTTGCGCCAATTAAGGCTATTTTATCACCTTTTTCTAATTTTAATTCTAAATTCTCAAATAAAGTTTTATCATAAGCTTTGCTAATACCTTTTAATTCTAAAACTTCATTTCCTATTTCTCTATTTGTTCTAAAAACTATGCTAGGATCACGCCTGCTTGAAGTTTTAATCTCTTCAAGTTCAAGTTTTTCTAAAGCTTTAGCCCTGCTTGTAGCTTGCTTAGCTTTTGAAGCATTAGCACTAAAACGGCGTATGAAATTTTCTAATTCTTCTCTTTCTTTTAAGGTTTTATCGCGTTTGAGTTCAGCTTGCTTAGCAAGTAAGGTTGAAGCCATGTACCAATCATCATAATTTCCAGCAAAATCGCGTATTTGTTTAAAATCCACATCTAAAATTCTTGTACAAACTTTATTTAGAAAATGTCTATCATGGCTAATTACTACTAAAGTTCCCTCATGTCTTAAAAGTTCATTTTCAAGCCAAGAAATAGCTTCTAAGTCAAGGTTATTTGTAGGCTCATCTAAAAATAATACATCAGCACCTAAAAATAATACTTGTGCTAATAAAACTTTAAATTTATCCGCACTTTGCAAAGTACTCATAAGAGCATTAAAATCTTTAATATTTAAAGAACTAAGAATTTTTTCACATCTAAGTTCACAATCATAGTTTGGATCTTCTTCTGCTGTTATGATTTCAAGCTCGCTTAATCTATCATTGATTTCATCGGTAAATTCTTCACTCATATAAAGTTTTTCTTTTTCTTTTAGTGCATCATATAATCTTTTATTTGCACACATTACCGCATCTTTGATAGTGTAGTTTTCAAAAGCAAATTGATCTTGTCCTAATACAGCGATTTTTAAATTTGGATCTATACAAATTTCTCCACTGCTTGATTCTATTTCGCCTGAGAGAATTTTTAAAAAGGTTGATTTTCCTGCGCCATTTGCGCCTATAAGTCCATATCTTTCACCACGGTTTAATTTTAAATTTACATCTTCAAATAAAAGTTGGTTTGCAAAACGCATAGTGAGATTTTTTACTTCTACCATTAATATCCTTAAAATATTTTTGCTATAATTTTAACAAAAAAAGGTTTATTATTTTGGATTTTTCGTATTTATTGTTAAAAACATTGCCTAGTATGACTTTGGTTTTTAATATCTTAGCTTTATTTTTAGCTTATTTTTTTAAGCAAAATAAGATTTTTTTCTTACTTTTATTAATTTTATGTGCTAGGGCTTTATCTTTAGTAGCAAGTGAATATCAAGCGCATTTGTTTATCTCGGTATTTTTACCTTTTTCTTTTGTGCTTTTTGTGTTTTTACAAGATAGCAAACTTGTGTTTGAAAGAATTAATCTCATTAAATTTGCATATTTAGCCTTCATGGGTTTTGTAGCGTTAATACTTAGCACAAGTACTAATTTTAATGCAAGCATTACAAGTGAGATTTTTGGCCTTTCAACACAATTTTTTAAGCCTATTAGTGAGTTAAGCTTTTGTGTGTTTTGGGTGGGAATGATATTTTTATTATTTTCTTATTTTAAAAATAATGATTTTCATTTTTTACTAGCTTATATGGGCTTGAGTGTGCAGTTTTTATTTTACAATAGTGTTGATTTGGGTTATTATGAATTTGCTTCTTTAGTGTTGATAGGATTTTTAGCATATAAAGCTTATAAAATAGCCTTTTTTGACACTTTAACCAATTTGCCAAATTTAAAAGCCTTAAGAAGATATGCACAAGGACTTGAAAATTTTCATTTAGCCTTGATTGAAGTAAAAAATATCAATGAAATTTATCATCAAAAAGGCTCAAAAATGGGCGAGTTTGTAATGTATGAGTTTGCTAGGATTTTAAAAAAAGCTTTACACGCTAGGGTTTTTAAAGATGATAAGGATTATTTTATCATTGTATTTGAAAATGAAAACATGGCCTTTGTGCAAAGTAAGCTTCAAATGCTTGAAAATTTTATGCAAAAATATAGTTTTGAATTGAAAGAGCAAAATGCAAAATTAGAAATTAAACTTTGTTTATCAAGCAAAAATGAAAACATAGAAGAAAGTTTAAAACAAGTAAAATTAGAACTTAGAAGACAAAAGGATTAAAATGTTAGATTTGATTTTTAGAGAGTATGATATAAGAGGGCTTTACCCAAGTGAGTTAAATGAAAAAAGTGTAAAAGCTATAGGTTATGCTTTGGGTTTAGAAATGAAATCAAGAGGTTGTGAGAAAGTAAGTGTGGGCTATGATGCAAGATATAGTGCAAATGAACTTTTTAACTATTTAATTAGCGGTTTAAATAAAGCTAATATGCAAGTTTTTAATATAGGCTTAGCACCAACTCCTATGGGATATTTTAGCTTGTTTTTTGATGATATTTTTGATGCAAATATCATGATAACAGGCTCGCATAATCCAAAAGAATACAATGGCTTTAAAATCACGATTAACAAAGAAAGTTTTTTTGGTGCTGATTTGAAAAAGCTTTCTTTAAAAGTGCAAGAGTATTTAGAACTTGAAATCAATGATGATTTAAGATATGAAAATTATGATGTTAAAAGCTTATATATAGACTTTTTAGCTAAACATTTTTCACATCTTAAAGATTATAAAGAAAAAATCATTATTGATTGTGCAAATGGAGCTACTGGAGTGATTATAAAGCCTTTGGTGGAAAAATTAAATCTTAATGCACAAATTTTATTTGAAAATCCTGATGGAAATTTCCCAAACCACGCGCCCGATCCAACAGAGCTTGAAAATTTACACGCATTGCAAGTTGCGCTAAAAGAAAATGAAAATGCAAAAATGGGCTTTGCTTTTGATGGAGATGGAGATCGTTTAGTAGTCGCAAGTAAAGACTATGTATTTAAGGGCGATGAGCTTTGCTATTTATTTGCTAAAAATATAAAAAATCCTAGAGTTTTAGGTGAAGTAAAATGCTCTAAAAACCTCTTTGATGAGGTAGCTAAATTTGGTTTTATCATGATGGGTAAGACCGGGCATTCTAACATTAAAAAAATGATGAAAGAGCAAAATATCGACATAGCAGCAGAGCTTAGTGGGCATATTTTCTTTAAAGATAGATATTTTGGTTATGATGATGGAATTTATGCATTTTTAAGAACCTTAGAGCTTTTAGTAAATGGTTTTGATATAGAAAAATTAGTTAAAGAGTTACCAAAACTTTATGCAAGTGAAGAGATTAAGCTTAAGGTTAGTGAGGAAAATAAATTTCAAATCATAGAAAAATTTAAAGAAAAAGTAAAAGCAAATGCTTTTGAAAATGTGCTTGATTGTAATGAAATTGACGGAGTTAGAATCACCTTTAAAGAAGGCTGGGCACTTTTGCGTGCTTCTAACACAAGTCCATATCTTATCATGCGCACCGAAGCTACAAGTGCTGAATTTAAAGACTTTTTAGAAGCAAGGGCAAAAGAACTTTTCGAAGAAATCATAAAAGAGCTTGCATAAGCTCTTTTACATCAATATTTTTTGTGTATAAATATGCTCTTAAGAGTTTAGGGATTTTTGCTTTTCTATAAATTTCTTTAAATTCTTTTGGCATTTTCTCACAACTTACAAAAGGAAAAATCAAAACTTTTTCTTGTATATAAACAATGCCTATTTTATGCGAAATCACCCCATCACCTTTTAATGCTTCTTGTCTTTGTTTGGCACTTAAAAGTACTCCAAGTTTTTTAAAGCATTTTGCGATTAAACTTTCATCTTTATGAGTAATGTAAATATTTTTAAATTCACAAATATTTTCTTCTTTTAAGTCTTTTTCTAGGTATTTAAAGCTCTTTTTTACTCCATTTGGATAAAGCTTTAAAAACTCATTAGCAAAATTTTTGCGTATAAAATTTCTAAAATATTTTTCATCATCATTGCTCTCATCATGAAAATAAGTGATATTGTTTTCTTTTAAGTAATTTAAAATTTTTTCTTTTGGAATTTCAAGCAAGGGTCTTATGATGGTAAAATATTTTCTTTTTTCAATATCTTTAAAACCAAGTAATTCTCTAAGCCCTGCACCTTTAGAAAATTGCATTAAAAACCATTCTAGTTTATCATTTAAATGATGAGCTAGTAAAAGATTATCATAAGAGTGATTTTTGCAAAGTTCTTCAAAAAACTCATAACGCAAAGCTCTTGCATGGGCTTCGAAATTTTTTGTTATCTTGGGTGTGGTTTTGATATAAATTTTTTTATGAAAATGCTTGGCTAATTCTTTGGCACTTTGTTCTTCTTTATCACTATTTTTGCGAGTTTTGTAGTTTATAAAAGCAAGATCAAAATCTATATTTTTTTCTAAAAGCATGAAAAATAAAGCACTAGAATCACTCCCATGAGAAAATGCTAAAAGATTTTTCCCTTGCTTTAAATGATTTAAATATTTGCTATCAATCATCAAGCTTTCTTAAAGCTTTTGCAATGAGTTTTTTATCTAAGCTCTGTGTGATTTCACACTCATAAAGCTCACCCATTTCTAAATCACCACAATCACTTTCATTGATGAGAATTTCTCCATCAATATTTCTATCCCAACGCAAATCTTTCGCGCCGATGAAAAATTCTCCTTCAGAGCTTTGGCCTTCACAAAATGCTAAAGTCTTTTTGCCAACTTGTTGATTAAAGCTTTTTTCTATGCATTCATCGACGATTTTTTCTATCACTTTTAATCTTGTATTGATGATTTTACTAGGAATTTGCTCCATTTCAAAAGCTGCGGTATCTTCTTCTTTAGAATAAGCAAAAACACTAATTCTATCAAAACCAAATTCTTTTATAAAAGTGCATAATTCTTCAAAGTCCTCATCGCTCTCTCCAGGGTGTCCTACTATAAAACCTGTGCGTAAAAATGAATTTGGAGCTTGTTTCATTAAATTTAAAAGCTCGATTAATTTAGCTTTATTAGCTCCGCGTTTCATGATTTTAAGCATATTATCACTGATGTGTTGCAAAGGCATATCAAAATAATTTACAAAAACTTTTGATTGAATGATTTTTTCTATCACTTCTTTATTAATGCTTGTTGGATATAGATATAAAATTCTAGCAGCCTTTACACCTTGGATATTTTCTATAGCTTCAATAAACTTTAAAAGTCCATCTTTTTGACCTTGATCAAACAAATACGAACTTGTATCTTGAGCGATAAAAGAAAAGTCTTTATAGCCTTTTTTAACAAGTTCTTTTACTTCATTTATAATACTTTCTAAGCTTCTTGATTTAAGTTTACCTTTAAAACTTGGTATAGCGCAAAATGAACATTTTTGATTACACCCTTCAGCTATTTTGATAAAAGCATGATAGTTTGATCCTGTGATCACACGATTAGTATTTTTATCTTGTAAGTAAGTAGAATTTGAAAATAGATTAGTTTTTTTAAGTATCATTTCATCAATTTTTTCATAATCTCCCACACCGGTAAAAAGATCAACTTCAGGTAGTTCTTTCATTAATTCTTCGCGGTAGCGCTGCATTAAACATCCTGTTACAACCAGCAACGAGTCCTTTTTTCTTTGCTCGTGTAAGTCTAAAATCGCATTTATGCTTTCTTTTTTAGCGCTATCTATAAAACCACAGGTATTTACAATCAAAACATCAGCTAAGTTTGGCTCATCACAAATTTCATAATCACTTAATCTTCCAAGCATGATTTCACTATCAACTAAATTTTTATTACAACCTAAAGACATTAAAAAAAGTTTTGGCATATTTCTCACTTTAAATGTTTTATTTTTTGCTAAAATTATAAGATTAAATTATATCAAAATTAGAAAGAAAATTTTTATGGATAATTACGAATACAGCGAACTTTTAAAAAAATTAAAAAACAAAGTTGGAAATATCGCTTCTATCATTAAGCCTGAAGAGATAAAAGTAAGATTAAAAGAAATAGAAAATTTAGAAAATTCCCCTTCTTTTTGGAGTGATGTAAAACAAGCAGGCGTTATAGGTAAAGAAAAAACTAAAATTTCAAATTTGCTTAAAAATTATGAAAATGCAAATAATGCTTTAAATGATGCAAGCGAGCTTTTTGATCTTGCTAATAGTGAAAATGATTTAGACACCATAGAAGCTTTATTTGAAGATGCAAATAAGCTAGAAGATCTTATTGTAAATCTTGAAATTTCTATGCTTTTAAGTGGGGAAAATGATGGTAAAAATGCCATAGTTTCTATTCACCCAGGAGCAGGTGGAACGGAGAGTAATGACTGGGCTAGCATGCTTTATAGGATGTATTTGAGATTTTGTGAAAGAGAAGGTTTTAAAGTAGAAACACTTGACTTTCAAGAAGGCGAAGAAGCAGGGCTTAAAGATGTTAGCTTTTTAGTAAAAGGTGAAAATGCTTATGGGTATTTAAAAGCTGAAAATGGCATTCATCGTTTAGTAAGAACTTCTCCATTTGATAGTGCAGGGCGTCGCCATACGAGTTTTTCTAGTGTGATGGTTTCTCCTGAACTTGATGATGATATAGAAATAGAAATTGAAGAAAAAGATATAAGGATTGATTATTATAGAGCAAGCGGGGCAGGCGGACAGCATGTTAATAAAACTGAATCAGCAGTGCGTATAACTCATATGCCAAGTGGTATAGTAGTGCAATGTCAAAACGATAGAAGCCAACACAAAAACAAAGCCACAGCCTTTAAAATGTTAAAATCACGCCTTTATGAGCTTGAACTTATGAAACAACAAGATGAAGCAAATTCAAGCGAAAAAAGTGAGATAGGCTGGGGGCATCAAATCCGCTCTTATGTGCTTTTTCCTTATCAACAGGTTAAAGACACGCGCTCAAATGAAGCTTTTTCGCAAGTTGATAATATCTTAGATGGGGATATTAAAAAAATTATAGAAGGTGTTTTAATAGCACAAAAAGCACAAGATTAATACTACAAAAGGATATTAAATGGAAAAAATTCTAGTTTGTGTGGATGTTTTAGAGCCTTGTAGGGAAAGTTTGTATTATGGGGTGTATTTAGCTAAAAAGCTAGATTTACCTTTAATGTTTTTATACACTATAGAACCAAATTTTACTAATGCTGAATTAGCTTGTAGTTTTGGCATAGGTGCTAGTGGGTGTGTGATTGAAGATTTGGTAGAAGAGCAAAGCCAAAAAAATGAAAATCTTTGCAAAAAAGGGCAAAGAATTTTAGAAGAATTTTGTGCTTATGCAAAAGAACAAGGCGTAAAAGAATGCTTTAGTGTGCAAAGAGATGGAGATTTAGAAGAGGTTTTAAAAGAATACAATGATCAAATAAGGTTAGCCATAGCAGGTTTAAAAGGCGGAGGTAAGAAAAATAAAATAGGCATTCATACAGAAGAACTAGTAAGAGCTTTAAATGTGCCTATTTTGCTTGTAAATTCTGCCTTTAAAGAGATTAAAAGTGTGATGATGGCTTATGATGGGAGTAATTTGGCTAAAAAGGCCATAGAGCAAGCCATTAAAAGACCTATTTTTAAAGAAGCAAAGCGTTATGTGGTAAATGTATCTAAAGATGAAAAATCTTCTTGTGAGTTATTAGCTCAAGTAAGTCAAATTTTTAAAGAAGCAAATTTAAATGTACAAACTCAGCATTTAAGTGGAGAGATTACTCAAGCTTTATTTGATTTTGGTGAGCAAAATGATATAGATTTATTGATCATGGGGGCTTATTCACATCACTGGTTAAAAAGTATTTTATTTGGTAGTTTGACAAATGATATTTTAACTAAGGCTAAAAAACCTTTATTGTTGATTCGCTAATGTTACATCATAGGCTTTTAAATCACTATATTAGCATTTATCATAAAAGTACCAAACGATTTCTTTTTGTTTGGACTTTGCTTGCTGTAGTGCCTTTATTTTGTAGTTTTTTATTTGATGAGCTTGCTATTTATGCAACAGGTAAAATTACTTCTGAAATTTTATTTTTAATTTTAAATATTATTCCTATTATGGTAGCTATAGCATTGATGATGTTTTTGCTTATTAGTATTTGGGCTGCTTTTAGTAGTAAGATTAATATTAAAGAAAAATTTTTTATTATTTTATATGCTTATGTTTTGATATGGTTTGCGTATGGGAATTTGTATTATTTTTCTTGTGATGTAGATAATTACAATAGAATGTTAATTGCTACTCAAAAAAATGAAAATTTAGATATTGCGGATTTGCAAGAAAAAATCATAGAAGTACAATTTCAAACCCCTATAAGAGGAATTCATAATTTTTGGTCTTTAGATGATGAGTTAAAACCTCAAATTCAAAATAGAATAAAAGGTTTGGTTGATTGTTATTATTTTAGTGGAGTTACTATGCTAACGATAGGCTTTGGTGATGTAACGCCGGTTAGTTCTTTGCTAAGATTATTTAGCGTATTTCAAGGATTTTTAGGGCAGGTTATTGTTGTGATTGCTATGGGACTTTGGATTAATCAAGTAGGTAAGCAATAGCTTACCTTGTGATTAATGTTTTATAGCATATTTATTTTGTATTTCTTCATGTCCTAGTATTTTTTGGATATTGCAATTTTTATTAATATCTAATTTTTTAACATCATGATGAAAATTAGTACAATTATGCAATAAAAATGCCATTGTTTTAGCATTATGTACATCCCATCTTGACAAATCTTGATCAAATTGTTTGCAATTTTCAAACATATGTGCCATTGTAATGGCATTATGCACATCCCAATTTTCTACTTTATGGTTAAATTTAAGACAATTACAAAACATATATTTAGTATCTTTTACATTTGACATATTCCAATAAGATAAGTCTTGATCAAAAGATTCACAATCAAAAAACATTCCTTCCATGTTTTCAACATTTTTAACATTCCATTTAGAAATATCATGATTAAAGCTTTTGCAGCAATAAAACATATAAGACATATCTTTAACATTTGATACATCCCATTTTTCTATACCATCAAAGTTAGTTCTAGTGGAATAATAGAATAAATAAGACATATCCGTAATTAAGCTTACATCGATTTCATCTAAGGCAATAAGCTCTTCTCTAACAAGAGCAACTAATTCACATTTAGTTTTAGGCGTAAACATGTTAGCTCCTTTTTGGATGTTTATTACAATATAATTATAATATTATTTAAATATAAAGTAGAAAAAATAAATATTAAATTAATAAAAAAGTATAAAATACTATAATATGTTTCATAATGAAACATATTATAAATTTAATAGGAAAATTAAGCTAATTGATATAAAGATTAACCATATAAAAAGAAAAAATGCCATCAAAAATGGTTTAAAACCTGCATTTTTTAAAATATTTTTATGGATATTCACTCCCAAAGCTACCATGGCCATAGAAAGTAAAAGCGTGTCTATGGTTTGTATGCTTGGTTTTATATAGTTAAGTGCAAAATCGGTATTTAATATTTCAAGTGAGCTAATACCACAAGCAAATAAAAACCACAAAGCAAAATAAGGAATATTTGCTTTAATGGAAATTTTTTCATTATTTTTGCTTAGAAATTTCAATGAAAAAAGACTTAAAAAAATTAAAAAAGGTACTAGCATTAAAACACGCATCATTTTTTCTATGACAGCGCCATCCCCTGCTTGCACAGCTTCACCTGCTGCAACAGCATGTGCAACTTCATGCAAGCTTGCTCCCATGAAATACCCCATTTGCTTTAAACTAAAAAAATCAAACCAGCCTAAATTCCAAGCCAAAGGATATAAAAACATCCCCAAAGTTCCAAACACAACCACAGTGCAAACTGCCACGCCAACTTTAGCAGAGCCACCTTTAACAATGCTCTCGCTAGCCATCACAGCAGCTGCTCCACAAATGCTTGAGCCACTACTTATAAGTATGCTTTCTTTAAGATCAAGTTTAAATAATTTTCCTAGTAAAAGTCCCATAAAAAAGGTAGAAAATACCACTAAAAATGCTAGTAAAATCCCATTTAATCCAACTTTTTCTAAATCATTAAAAGTAATTCTAAAGCCATAAAGTATAATCCCAAGTCTTAAAATTTCTTTTGTTGCTATGTTTAAAACTCCTGATTTTTTGAGTAAATTTGCATTTTGATGAGCTAAATTTCCTATTAAAGCTCCCAAAATCACGGCTATGATTAAAGCTGAAATTCCAAGATTTTTAAAAAAATTAAGCTCAGAAATAGCAAAAGCACAAAAAGCAAGAGTAAAAAGCAGTAAAAAAGCTTCAAATTTTCTATTTTTATATATATTTTTATGCATGAGTTTTCCTTTTTTGTTTTTTTGTAATCTTAGTGATTTTTTTATGATAAGTAAAATTAATTTTATTTGATATAATGATTAAAAATATTTATCAAAAGAGTGCTTATGACTTTTAAACAAATAAAATATTTTCAAGCCTTGTGTAGAAATTTAAACTTAAGAGCTTGTGCTAAAGAATTAAATATAACTCAATCTGCTTTGTCTTTAGCTATATTTGAACTTGAAAAAAGTTTAAACACCAAGCTTTTTGATAGAAATGCTAAATTTTTAAGCTTAAATGAAAAAGGAAAGGTTTTTTTAAAACAAATCACTCCTTTAATTTTAGAATTTGAGCGCATTGAAAAAGCAATGCAAGATGATCAAAGCTATGAAATAAGTATGAAAGTGAGTCAAAATGTAGGTACTTACTTACTAGGATCTTTTTTAGATCAAAAGGCAGAAAATATCAAGTTAAATTTGTCTTTGGATAATAGCCAAAATATCATCAAAGATATTTTAGATAAAGAAATCGATATAGGTTTGATTGAAGGGATTTGCAAAGATAAAGATATAAGAAAGATTAAAATTTGTGATGATGAGCTTATTGTAGTGAGTAAAAATGACTTAAAAAAAGAATTTTTCATAGATGAATTAAAGGATTTTAAATGGTTAAGTCGTGAGCAAGGTTCAGGTGCAAAAGAAGTGTTTTTAAATGCTTTACCTAAAGATGTAAAGCTTAATTTAGTCTATGAGCTAAACTCAACTGCTATGATAAAAGAGTTAGTTAAAAAAGGTGATTTTTTAGCAGTTTTACCTAAATTTAGCGTCAAAGAAGAGCTTGAAGCTAAAAGCTTATTTGAAGTGAAATTAAAAAATTTTAAAATTTCAAGAGAGCTTTGCTTGATTTATCATAAAAATAAAGAACCAAGCAAGAAATTTATAAATTTATGTGAGTTTTTAAAACTTTACATTCAAAAAGATTTAGTTTAGTTCTTGAACGCATTTTTTAAAAAGCTCCCCTCTTTCTTCATAAGACTTAAACTGATCTAAGCTTGCACAAGCAGGGCTTAGCAGGGCTACTTCATCATTAGTTAAATTTTGATTGATTTTTTCTACTGCTTTAGGTAAAAACTCACAAAAATGTGCTTTTAAATTAGCATTTTTAGCGTATTCAAGCATTTTATTAGTGCTTTTTCCTATGGCATAAAGCTCTATATCAAGCTCTTTCATAAAAGCAAATAAAGCACTTAAATCCACTCCCTTATCATCCCCACCTATGATAAGATGAATTTTTTTATCCTTATAGCGTTTAAGAGCAGCTAAACTTGCATCCAGATTAGTCGCTTTAGTATCATTTACCCAAAGTCTATTTTTATGATCAAATATTTCTTCAAGTTTATTTTTTTCTATTTTAAACTCGTTTAAAAGCTCATAAGAACAACGATCTAGTATGATTTTTTCTATACTTAAGGCAATAAGTGCATCAAGTAAAAATGGAGTTTTAAAATGAATTTTTTCTAAGTCAATTTGCATTTTTTTAGCTAAATCTTGCTCATCTTCATAGCTTATAACATAAGCATGGGTTGGATAAGCCTCATATTTTTTAGGTAAAATTACCACATCATTTTCATTCATTCTTTCAAGCACGCTAAGCTTTGCTCGCTCATAATTTTCAAAGCTTTTATGCCAAGAAAGATGATCAGGTGTGATAGGTAAAAGCGCATAAATTTCAGGTTTAGCTATTTTGGTGTAAAAAAGTGAAAAAGATGAACTTTCTAAAATCCATAATTTAGCATTAGTATCCATTTGTGCTAAAGGAGTTCCTATGTTTGCTCCCATTTGTGCATTGATGTGTTTTAAAAGATGGTGTGTCATTTGAGTGGTGGTGGTTTTGCCATTTGTTCCACTTATCCAAACGCTTTTTGGCATGCCATCATAAAAAAAATCATACTCGCTGCTTAAATTTCTTGCTTGCTGTATGAGATGATGATCACTTGGAAAACCAGGGCTTGGAATTTCTAAGTCACTTTTTAAAGGATCAAATTCACAAGGTGGTAAAAGTGTATTGTTAAATTCATCCTTACTTATACTTGTAAAATGATCATCATAAATATCGCAATTTCCAAAACGCTGTGCAAAAGCTTTAGTTGTTTTTCCGTATCCAAAAAGTGAAATTTTCATTATCTTAACTTTATACTAATTAATGCAATAATATTTGCAAGTAAGGCTATCATCCAAAATCGCACAATGATTTTATTTTCCACCCAACCTATTTTTTCAAAATGATGATGAATAGGTGCCATTTTAAATACTCTTTTGTTAAAGATTTTAAAACTTCCTACTTGTAAAATTACTGAAATAGTTTCTAAAACAAATACAAAACCTATAAGCAAAAGCAAAATTTCATTTTTACTTACTATACCAAGATAGCCTAAAAACGCCCCTATACTTAAACTCCCACTATCTCCCATAAAAACTTGTGCAGGATAGCAGTTATACCACAAAAACCCCATAAGCGCACCAACTAAAGCCGCGCTTAATACCACAAGTTCTCCTAGACCTTGAATTTTAGGTAAAAATAAATAAGAACTATAAATAGCATTTCCGCTTAAATACAAAAAAGCACCAAGGCTTAAAAGAGAAAATATAGAAGGCACAGTTGCAAGCCCATCAAGTCCATCGGTTAAATTCACAGCATTAGAGCTTGATACAATAACTAAAATCCATAAAAACAACATAAACATACCACCATCAAAAATAGCATGTTTATAAAAAGGTAAATAAAATTCAGTATTTATATCAAATAAATACAATAATCCAACACAGATAAAAGCAGCGCTAAATTGTCCTAGAAGTTTCATTTTTGGGCTTAGTCCTGCGTGATTATCTTTTTTTAAAATTTTCCCTAAATCATCCACTAAACCTATAGTGCAAAATAATACCAAACATAATAATCCAACAATTACAAAACTATTATTTAAATCAGCACTTAAAACACTTGCTATGATAGTAGCAAAGATAAAAACAAGCCCACCCATAGTAGGAGTGTGAGATTTAGCTTGGTGTGATTGTGGAGCGTATTCATAAATAGGTTGATTTGCTTTTTTATTTTGAGCCCATTTGATAAATTTTGGCATTAAATACAAACTCAAAAACAAAGCGATAAAAAATGCAAAACCAGCACGTACGCTAATATAAGAAAAAAACATATAATTTGTATATTCTGTAAGATAAAGCAAAATTTTAACCTTGTATTTGTTTTTTAAAAGCATAATTTTAGTAAAATCACATAAATAAATTATAAAAAAGAGTAAAAAATGAGCCAAAAATGTATTTTGATAATCACAGATGGTATAGGACATAATACAAATTCAAACTATAATGCTTTTTTTCATGCTAAAAAGCCAACTTATGATAAGCTTTTTGAAAATACCCCTAATGTTTTGATAAAAACAAGTGGCTTGGCAGTTGGCCTACCTGAAGGTCAAATGGGTAATAGCGAAGTAGGGCATATGTGTATAGGTAGTGGACGCATAATCTATCAAAATTTAGTCAAGATAAATAAAGCCATAGAATATGACACTTTAAAAGATAATAAGGCTTTGAAAGATTTATTGCAAAAATGCAAAAGAGTGCATATTATAGGGCTTTATAGTGATGGTGGGGTGCATTCTATGCATACACATTTTAATGCGCTTTTAAAAATTTGTAAGCAAGAAAATAAAGAAGTTTTTGCGCATGCAATTAGTGATGGTAGAGATTGTCCTCCAAATTCAGGTTTAGAATTTATAAAATCTTTACAGGAATTTTGTGAAAAAGAAGGGATTAATTTTGCTTCTTTATCAGGAAGATTTTATGCTATGGATAGAGATAAGCGCTATGATAGGGTTAAGTCTTATTATGATGTTTTATTTGCTAAGGCACCAAAGTGTGATGATTTTGTGCAATTTATACAAAAAAGCTATGATGAAAATATTACAGATGAGTTTTTAAGCCCAGTTATTAGTCAAAACTTTGATGGAATTAAGGCTGAAGATGGTGTGATTTTTATCAATTTTAGAAATGATAGAATGCGTCAATTAGTTGCTTCTTTAACCCAAGAAAGTTTTAATGAATTTCCAAAAGAAGTACTTGTAAAAAATGCTATTACTATGAGTTTGTATGATGAGAGTTTTAAACTGCCTGTGATGTTTGAAAAAGAAGAATTAAATAATACCTTAGCTTCTGTGATAGCTAATGCAAATTTAAGCCAACTTCACACAGCTGAGACAGAAAAATACGCTCATGTAACCTTTTTCTTTAATGGGGGAAAAGAAGAATTAGAGTGTAATGAAACAAGAGTTTTAATCCCAAGTCCTAAGGTAAAAACATACGATGAAAAACCTCAAATGAGCGCTAAAGAAGTCGCAGATGAAGTGATTAAGGGTATAGAAAATGGTATGGATTTTATCGTAGTCAATTTTGCAAATGGTGATATGGTAGGACATACGGGTGATTTTGAAGCTGCAGTTAGTGCGGTTGAATGTGTGGATGAATGTTTGGGTAGGGTTATTGCTAAAGCAAGAGAGCATGATTATGCTTTTATTATTACTTCAGATCATGGAAACTGTGAAGCAATGAGGGATGAAAATGAAAATATGCTCACTAATCACACAACCTTTGATGTTTTTGCTTTTGTAGAAGCTAAAGGAGTAGATAAACTCAAAGAAGGCATGGGACTTAGTAATATAGCGCCAAGCGTGCTTAAAATTTTAAACTTGCCTATTCCAAAAGAAATGGATGAGGCTTTATTTTAATTTAAAGGAGAACAATGAAATTTAGTGGAAAAAATGTTTTAATAACAGGTGCAAGTAAAGGTATAGGTGCAGCAATAGCTAAAGAATTAGCAAGTCATGGTTTAAAAGTTTGGATTAATTATAGAAGTAAACCTGAACTTGCTGATGCGTTAAAAGAAGAGATAGAAAAAAATGGCGGCACTGCGGCTGTGATTAAATTCGATGCAAGTGTTGAAGAAGAATTTACAAGCGCTATTGCAACCATAATAGAAAGTGATGGTGAACTTAGTTATTTAGTTAATAATGCAGGTATTACAAATGATAAATTAGCACTTAGAATGAGCATGGATGATTTTTCTTCAGTGATTAATGCTAATTTGAATTCAAGCTTTTTAGGTTGTAGAGAAGCATTAAAAACTATGAGTAAAAAGCGTTTTGGTGCGGTTGTTAATATTGCTTCTATAGTTGGAGAAATGGGAAATGCAGGTCAAACTAATTATAGCGCTAGCAAAGGTGGCATGATGGCATTAACAAAATCTTTTGCTAAAGAAGGTGCAGCAAGAAATATAAGATATAACTGTATTACACCAGGTTTTATAAAAAGTGATATGACTGAAGTTTTAAGTGATGAAATAAAACAAAATTATATTAATAATATCCCTTTAAAACGTTTTGCAGATGCAAGTGAAGTAGCTCAAGTTGTGGCATTTTTATTAAGCGATCATTCTTCTTATATTACAGGGGAAATTTTAAAAGTCAACGGTGGGCTTTATATGTAAAAGCAAGGTTTTAACCTTGCTTGGTTTCTATAGTCACTACTGCTATAGCAAAACCCCCATCATGTGCTACGCTTACACTTGCTGATTTGATTTTAAATTCTTGCATGACTTTTTGAGAAAAACTAATATGTGGGGCATTTTTATCATCTTTAGAGATGATGATGTCAAAAAAAGAACATTCTTTAGAAATTCCAACCCCCAAAGCCTTAGAAGCAGCTTCTTTAATAGCCCAAAATCCGGCCAGAGTGTTGGTATTTTTTATATAACTTTGCTCTTGCTTGGATAAAAATTTATCCAAGAAAAGTGTTTTATGTCTTTCATAAATTTTTTCTACGCGAGAGCATACAACTATGTCGCAGCCTATCATTAAGATACTACAAAGTCAGTAAAATAAATATTTTTGATAAAACCATCAGTTAAAACCTCATTGATTTTACCAGTTAATTCATCTTTTAATCTTTCTTTGCCTTTTGTGGTGCTTACTTCTTCAAAGGTTTTTGAAGTTAAAGTTCTAATGATAATATCTCTAATAATAGCAACTTTTTTATCAAGTTCTGGGGTTAGAGTTTCAACATTTTGTTCAAGTTGAATGGTGCATTTTACATATCTTGATCCACCATCACTTAACAAATTTAGTGTAAAAGGTGCTAAAGGATACATCACTCCAATATTTGCATAATCACTTCCTCTAGCTGCTACTGCATTTGTTTTCTTAGGAGCTTGTGCAACTTGTGCGCTTTCTTCAGCTTGTGGAGCAGGATTTTCTTCAGAACCACCGCTAAACATTAAATAAGCAATCGCTCCTACAATCACAAGTAAAAATACAAATAAAAATACAACGATAATAATTACTAAAGTATTGCCACCTTTTTTCTTTGATTCGCCTTGTTCATCCATCATATCATCAGCCATATTTTTCCTTTTATTAAAATTAAAGTGTTATTGTATCAAAAATTACAATTTTTTTAAATTATGATTATTTAATCTTTTGTAAATGTCTATAAACACTAGGTTCAGAAATACCTAAAAGTTCAGCAACCTTAGGAATAACACCTTTTACATTAAACACACCTTTTTCATATAAACTAGCTATCATTTTTTGCTTTTCTTTTGGTTTTAAGCTTTTATTTTTAAAACTTTCTATATCCATACCCGAAATATCTTCGACAATTTCTTCTAAATCAAGTTTAATATATTCTTTATTTTCTTGCTCAGGGTTTTCATAAGCATTATCATAAATATTTCCAAGATTTAAAATTTCATCAGAGATTTTTTTAAACGCTGAGGTATCATGATTAATACAAAGCAAACCTTCGAGTTTTTCATCTTTTTTAATAAAAAAAGTAGAGCCTGACATTGCTTGTGAGCTTTTAGCTGAAGTTTTATAATGTGTTATATAATCACGCTCTAAATAGATTTTATTTTTAATCATTTCAATGGCAAAACCAGTTAGAGGTGAGTTTATAGTTCTTTTACTAATATGGTTATTAGCAATTTCTGCTATATTGGCTCCATCTTCGCTTACATCGTGCAAGACTATTTCATAATTTCTACCCAAGGCTTCTGCAAGAAATTTAACTAATTTAATATAATAAGTTCTTGTTTCTTTATCCATAAGCTCTCCTTTTTTTATTAATTTTGTAGTAAAAATATTTAAAATAAGAATGCTTATTCTTATTTTTTAACAATTTTATTACAAAATAAAAATATTTATGCTTAAAAAAAGATTATTTTTTTAAAAATAAGAATTTTATAATCATTTTTTAAATAATGATAATTTTTATCGTTTAATTTTATTTTAATAATATAGGAATATAATTTATCAAATAATAAAAATTATTATTTAAAAAGGAGACACAATGAAAAAACTAACAAATGATTTTGGAAATATCATAGCTGATAATCAAAATTCACTAAGTGCGGGTGTTAAAGGTCCACTTTTAATGCAAGATTATATTTTGCTTGAAAAACTTGCTCATCAAAATAGAGAAAGAATTCCAGAAAGAACGGTACATGCAAAAGGAAGCGGTGCTTATGGAGAACTTAAAATTACTAAAGATATTTCTCAATATACCAAAGCAAAAGTTTTACAGCTTGGAAAAAATACGCCTTTATTTATAAGATTTTCAACCGTTGCAGGTGAAGCAGGTGCAGCTGATGCAGAAAGAGATGTAAGGGGTTTTGCGATTAAATTTTATACCAAAGAAGGAAATTGGGATTTAGTAGGTAATAATACTCCGACATTTTTTATAAGAGATGCGTATAAATTTCCTGATTTTATCCATACTCAAAAAAGAGATCCAAGAACTCATTTAAGAAGTAATAATGCTGCATGGGATTTTTGGAGCCTTTGTCCTGAAAGCTTACACCAGGTTACTATTTTAATGAGCGATAGAGGAATTCCTGCAAGTTATCGTCATATGCATGGTTTTGGAAGTCACACTTATAGTTTGATTAATGATAAAAATGAAAGATTTTGGGTGAAATTTCATTTTAAAACCAAGCAAGGTATTAAAAATTTAACCAACGAAGAAGCGGCGAATTTAATAGCAAATGATAGAGAAAGTCATCAAAGAGATTTATATGAGGCTATTGAAAAAGGAGATTTTCCAAAATGGACTTTCCAAATTCAAGTTTTAAAAGAAGATGAAGCAGAAAAATTAGGTTTTAATCCTTTTGATTTAACTAAAGTTTGGCCACATAGCATTGTGCCTTTAATAGAAGTAGGTGAATTAGTACTTAATAAAAATGTACAAAATTACTTTAACGAAGTAGAACAAGCTGCATTTAGTCCAAGTAATATCGTTCCTGGTATTGGTTTTAGTCCTGATAAAATGTTGCAAGCTAGAATCTTTTCTTATCCTGATGCACACAGATATCGCATAGGGACAAATTATCATTTATTGCCAGTTAATCGTGCAAAAAGTGAAGTAAATACTTATAATGTAGCAGGAGCTATGAATTTTGACACTTATAAAAATGGCGCAGCTTACTATGAGCCAAATAGTTATGATGATAGTCCAAAAGAAGATAAAAGCTATCTTGAGCCTGACTTAGCACTTGAAGGTATTGCGCAAAGATATGCTCCACTTGATGATGATTTTTATACTCAACCAAGAGCCTTGTTTGATATAATGAACCAAGATCAAAAAGAGCAGTTATTTAAAAATATAGCAACTTCTATGAGCGGGGTTGATGAAAAAATTATTGCTAGAGCATTAAGTCATTTTGAAAAAATTTCAAGTGAATATGCAAATGGTGTTAAAAAAGCTTTGAAAATGTAATTTTTACTTGCCACTTTAAAAGTGGCAAACTAAAGATTATAAAAGGAAAAAAATGTTTAGCAACGAAGAAGAAAAAAGAATTCAAGAACTTTGTACTATGGCTTTTGACTTTGCAAGAAAAAATGATTTGCAAAATTTAAAGATTATGATAGAAGCAGGTTTGAGTGTGAATTTAAAAAATCACAAAGGCGATAGTCTCTTAATGCTTGCAAGTTATCACAATGCTTATGAATGCGCTAAGTTTTTACTAGAAAATAATGCTAGAGTAGATGAGAAAAATGATAGAGGGCAAACTCCATTAGCGGGGGTGTGTTTTAAAGGGTATTTGCCTATGTGTAAGCTTTTGGTAGAATATGGGGCAAATATTGATGAAAACAACGGTCTTGGTATGACACCTTTTACTTTTGCACTAATGTTTGGACATAGAGATATAGTAGAGTTTTTAACAAAGCATTCTAAAAAAAGTTTTCTTAAAAAAATAGCTTTTGCTGTGTTGAAAATTTTTAAAAGAAAGAAAAGTTAAACTCTTTGAAAAAATAAAAATTATAAAATTATCCTTTTATTTGCAAATAGAAGGATAAATATGTCACAAAAAGCAGAGAAATTATGGGGTGGACGCTTTGATTTACCTACAAATAAATTAGTTGAAGAATACACTGCTTCATTATTAGTTGAGCCAAGACTTGCTCCTTTTGATATACAAGGAAGTATAATTCATTGCACTATGCTTGCAAAACAAGGCATTATAAAAGAAGATGAAGCAAAAACTATCATCAAGGGTTTAGAGCAAGTTAGAGAAGAAATTCAAAATGGAACCTTTGTTTTTGATATAGCTGATGAGGATATTCATATGGCTGTAGAAAAAAGAATGACACAAATTGTAGGCCCAGTAGGTGGAAAGCTTCACACTGCAAGAAGTAGAAATGATCAAACTACGCTTGATTCAAAAATGCATATGAGAGCCGTTATAAAAGAAATTTTAAATCAAATTATTGCTTTGCAAGAAGAAATCATCAATCAAGCTCAAAAAAATATCAAAGCTATTATGCCAGGTTATACACATTTACAAACCGGTCAACCGGTGCTTTTTTCACATTGGATCATGGCGTATTTTTGGATGTTAAGTAGGGATTATTCTCGTTTTGAAGATTTATATAAAAGAATGGATGAGTGTCCTTTAGGAGCAGCTGCGCTTGGTGGAACCACATTTAATATAGACAGACATTTTTGCGCCAAAGAACTAGGTTTTGCAAAACCAACAGAAAATAGCATTGATAGCGTTAGTGATAGAGATCATATGGTTGAATTTACTTCTGTGGCTGCAATGTGCTTTATGCACCTTAGTCGTTTTTGTGAAGAGCTTATACTTTTTTCAAGTCAAGATTTTAAATTTATAGAATTAAGTGATGATTTTTGCACAGGCTCAAGCATAATGCCTCAAAAGAAAAATCCTGATGTAGCTGAAAAAATGCGTGGTAAGACAGGTAGAATGTATGGCAATGTTATGGCAATGCTAACTATTATGAAAGGTATTCCACTAGCTTATAATACTGACATGAGTGAAGATAAGGCTCAAGTTTATGATTCTATGGATACTCTAATGGCAAGTTTAAAAATCATAACTCCTATGATAGAAAAAATGCAAGTAAATGCTAATAATACAAGAGCAGCTGCTGCAAAAGGCTTTTCAAATGCTACGGATATGGCTGATTATTTAGTAAGAAAAAATATACCATTTAGAGAAGCTCATAGTATAGTTGGCGGGGCTGTGAATTATTGTATTAAACATGGAAAAATGCTTGAAGAACTTAGCATGGAGGAATTTCATCAATTTAATGAAAATATCCAAGAAGATATTTATGAGGCAATTGCTTTAGAAACTTGTATAGACGCAAGAGTATCTTATGGTGGTACAGGAACTAAAGTAGTATTAGAGCAAATTAAACACGCAAAAGAGCTTTTGGAGCAATATAAGGCACAAGATTAATGGATGTTATTTTTATATTAGAATTTTTCATCATTTTTTCTATGATAGCCATAGGTGGTAGATATGGTGGTATAGGACTTGGGGTTGCAGGTGGGCTTGGTATGTGTATTTTGGTTTTGGTCTTTGGTATGCAACCAGCTTCACTTCCTGTGAGTGTTGTGTTTATTATACTTGCTGTGATTACTTGTGTGAGTGTTTTACAAAGCGCAGGTGGGCTTGATTTGCTAGTAAAAATAGCAGAGAAAATTCTAAAGAAAAAACCTCAAGCTATTGTTTTTATGGGACCTTTGATTAGCTCTGCTTTTACGATTTTTTGCGGTACTACCTATGTAGCTTTTTCTATTTATCCAGTGATTGCTGAAGTGGCAGCTGATGCTAAAATTCGTCCCGAAAGAGCGCTTTCGGTTTCAGTTGTAGCAGCAGGAATTGGTGTTATAGCTTCACCTATGAGTGCAGCTACTGCTGCTATGGTGGCTGTTTTAGCCTTTAGTGGTACAACAATAGTGCAAATTTTAATGGTAAGTTTGCCAGCCTTTTTTATAGGTGTGTTTCTTGCTTGTTTGAGTGTTTTTAAAAGAGGAAAAGAGCTTGAGCAAGATGAGGAGTTTCAAAGAAGGGTAAAAGCAGGAGAATATCATTTTTTAAGTGAAGATTTGCAAAACAAAGATAGCGAACATGATCCTATGGCTAGAAGGTCTTTGTATATTTTTGCTTTAGGGATTTTAACTATTATTTTCTTTGGAACTTTTACGAATTTATTGCCTCACTATGAGCTTGCAAATGGCAAAATAGAAAGACTTTCTACTCCCAATTTAATCCAAATGATTATGCTTGCAACGGCTTGTTTGATTATGCTTTTTGCTAAAGTTCCTGCTAATAAGCTTGGTGAAGCTTCGGTATTTAGATCAGGACTTATAGGAGTTGTAGGGGTTTTTGGTATAGCTTGGATGACAGGAACATTTTTTGAAGCTTATAAGCCTTTATTTAGTGATTCTTTATCGCATATTGTAGAGGATTATCCGTATTTATTCGGGGTGGCTTTATTTGCCTTTTCTATGGTGATTTTTTCTCCTTCAGCAACAGTAGCTGCTTTGATGCCTTTGGGTGTGAGCTTGGGAATTCCTCCTCAAATTCTTATTGTGCTTTATCCTTGTGTGAGCGGAGATTTTATAGTCCCAGGAGCTAATCAAATAGCATGTGTGGCTTTTGATAGAACAGGCACAACAAAAATAGGTAAATTTGTGATCAATCACTCTTATTTAAGACCAGGTTTTGTTTTGATTATTAGTGCGACTATTGCAGGTTATTTTATCTCTAAGCTTGTATTTTAGCTTAGAGATTGTTTTTAAGTTTTTGTAAATACCTATAAACACTAGGTTCTGATATATTAAGCGATTTAGCAACTATAGGTATGCTTCCTTTAATGTTAAAAATTCCTTTTGAATGAAGCTTTTTAATAATTTCATCTTTTTGCTCAGTGCTTAAGCTATATCCTGAATTTAAATATTTTAAGTCTATGTTTTCAGCTAAAATATCTTCTATAGAATGACTAAGTGTTTCTATATTACTCACATTATGCAAATTTACATTGTTTTGATTATGAATATCTAACAAATCACTAAAATCATTGATTTTTTCAAGTTCTATGATTTTACTAATAGCATTTCTAAGCTCTGTGGTATCGTGATTTATACATAAAATTCCCACGATTTTATTTTGATTTTTAATGAAAAAAGTTGATCCAGTAACAATCTTAGACTTTCCAACCTTTGCTTTATAATCACATAAAAAATCTTTATTTAAATACTCTTTTTCTTGTACAAGCTCACTTGCAAAAGAAGTTAATGGAGAATTAATGGTTCTTCCACTAATGTGGTTATTTGCAATGGCTGCTATGTATGAACCCTCAGGTGCAATCACATGAAAAACTATTTCATATTGATCCCCAAGCACCTGCCCTAAAAACTGAGTGAGTTTGATAAATAATTCTTTTTGTTGCTCATCCATGATCTAGACCTTTTTGTTGTTTTTTGTTATTTTACATAATATTTTCATCAAAGTTGTTAATAATTATAACAATAAAAAAAATTATTATTATGATAAAAAAATATTGACAATTTATTATTATGATGATAATATTATATTATGATTTCATTTAAACACAAGGAGTATACATGGCAAATTATCCAAAGGCTATAGGACCATATTCAGCTTATAGAGAAGCTAATGGTTTGTTATTTATTTCAGGACAACTTCCTATTAATCCAGAAAGTGGAAATATAGAAAGTGAAGATGTAAAAGAACAAACAAGACAGTCATTGTTAAATATTAAGGCTATATTAGAAGAAAATAATCTTTATTTTAACAATGTGGTAAAAACTACTTGCTTTTTAGCAAATATTGATGATTTTGTGGCTTTTAATGAGGTTTATTCTGAATTTTTCGCAGCTCCATATCCTGCAAGAAGTGCTTTTGCGGTAAAAGATCTTCCTAAGGGTGCTAAAGTGGAGATAGAGGTTATTGCTCATAAAGGATAGAGCATGTTGGGTTTATTTTTTGCAGGATGTTCTGTATTTTTACTTGTTTTTATGCTCTATAAAAAAATCAACGCCCATATGGCGTTGCTTTTAAGTGGTTTATTCTTGCTATCTCTAGCAGGAATTTTTGGACTTTCTCCTATTATTAGTGAAAAGCAATCTTTACATTTAGGTCTTTTTGATATTTTCCAAGTAGTAAATACCAAAATGTCAAGTACTCTAGCAGGGCTTGGACTTACTTTAATGTGTATAGCAGGATTTTCTGCTTATATGGATCATGTGGGTGCAAGTTATGCTTTATTTAAAGTATTTGAAAGACCTTTAAAAGCAGTAAAATCACCTTATATTTTATTGCTAGTTTCATATTTTGTAATCCAGTTTTTAGTGCTTTTTATACCTTCACATGCAGGTTTAGCACTTTTACTTATGGTTACAATGTATCCTATTTTGGTGCGCTCAGGAGTTTCTAAGCTTTCTGCACTTTCAATTATTGCTATTTGTCAATACATTGACCATGGCCCAGGTAGTGGTAATGTTATTTTGGCTGCAAAAACAGCTGAAATTGATCCAGCGGTGTATTTTGTACATTATCAGCTTCCTACAACTGTGCCTATTATCATAGCAGTAGGTATTGCGATTTATTTTTGCTCAAAATATTTTGATAAAAAAGAAAATTTCACATTTAACCGTGATGATGTTGAAAAAGAATTAGCAGAGCATGATGGCAAAAGTGAAGAGCTTAAAAAGCCACCTAGAATTTATGCGATTTTACCTATTATACCGTTAGTGTTAATTTTGGGTTTTAGTAGTGTTTTAGATAGCATTATGGTGTTAATGGGGCTTACTACTATGGAAGAAGTTAAAGCAGCTTCATCTACTGCTATTAAAATGAATGTGCCGGTTGCTATGATGATTTCAACCTTTATAGCAATTATTTTTGAAATCATTCGTTATAGAAGTTTGATTGATACTTTAAATTCTATCATGGTATTTTTCAAAGGTATGGGACATTTGTTTGTAATCACAGTTTCTTTGATCGTTTGTGGTCAAGTTTTTGCAAGCGGACTTTTATCAGTTGGCTTTGTAGATACTTTAATAGGTTTTGCAAAAGATGCAGGTTTTGGAGTGCTTGCTATTATTATAGCAGTTTCTATTTTGCTTGCTGTATGTGCATTTTTAATGGGTTCAGGAAATGCAGCATTTTTCTCTTTTGCGCCACTTATCCCAAATATAGCAAAATCTTTTGGCGTTGAAACCATAGCTATGATAGCACCTATTCAAATCATGACAGGTTTTGGTAGATGTGTTTCGCCTATCGCACCTGCTATTTTGGCAATTTCAGCTATGGCTAAAGTAAATCCATTACAAGTTGTAAAAAGAACAGCCATTCCTATGCTTGTAGCTGCTATTGTTAATGTGATTATGACTTATATTTATCTATAAAAAGGAGTACAAAATGAACAACAAAACTAAATTAATCCATCTAGGAAGAGGCGATCAAAATGCTGAAGTAAGATCAGTTAATCCAACCTTAATGCGTGCATCAACTATACTTTTTAAAGATCATGCAACTTGGCAAAAATACCGCGAGTTAAGAAAAACAGATCGTGTTTTAAGTTATGGTGCTAGAGGAACAGCAACTAATTTTGAACTTGAAAAACTAATTTGTGCGCTTGAAGGAGGCCATAGAGCGCAACTTTTCCCAACAGGACTTGCAGCGCTAGCTATGGTGCTTTTAAATTATGCTAGCAAAGATGCTCATTTTTTAATCACTGATGCTATTTATGGACCTGTTAGAACAATTTGTGATTTATTTTTAACTAAAATGGGTGTAGAAATTGACTTTTTAAAAGCTGATGCTTCTGATGTAGAAGAAAAAATCAAACCAAACACAAAATTAATCCTTTGTGAAAGCCCAGGTTCTATACTTTATGAAATTATAGATTTACCAAAACTATGCGAAATTGCACACAAACATAACATACCAGTAGCGATTGATAATACTTATTCAAGTGGGTATTTTTTAAATCCGCTTGAGCTTGGCGTTGATATTTCAGTGATTGCAGCGACTAAGTACTTAAGTGGGCATTCAGATGTTACTATGGGTATAGTAGTGATTAATGAAAAAGAATGGAAAAATTTTGACAAATTACCAGAAGCTTTAGGATTTACTACAAGTCCTGATGATGCTTATTTGGTGCTTCGTGGTATGAGAACTTTAGATGTAAGAATGAAAGCGCATGAAAAAAGTGCAGATGAGGTAGTAGAGTTTTTACAAAGTAGAAAAGAAGTTAAAACAATTTTTTATCCAAAATTAAAAACCCATCCAAACCATGAAGTTTTTATGCGCGATCATAAAGGTACTAATGGTATGGTAACGATTGAATTTGCAGATGGTATTTCAAAAGAACAAGCTATTGAGTTTGTAGATAATTTAGAGTATTTTTCAATCGGTGCAAGCTGGGGTGGATATGAGAGTTTAGCTACTGTTACTACTCCACCAAGAACTGCAACAGATTGGAGTGCTAGAGGGCCTTTTGTGAGATTTCATATAGGTCTTGAAGATAGCAAGGATTTGATTGCTGATTTAAAACAAGCATTTGAAAAAATAAATTTTAAAGGATAAAACATGGGTGTGAGTGTATTTGATATGAGGTTGCTTCAAGATTCTTGGAGCACTCCTGCAATGAGAGCTATTTTTAGTGAAGAAAATAGAATTCAAAAATGGCTTGATGTAGAAGCTGCCTTGGCAAAAGCTCAAGCAAAATTTGGCATTATCCCTAATGAAGCAGCTATAGAAATAGCTAAAAAAGCGCATTATAAATTTATGGATATGGATTTTATTTTTGCTGAGTTTAAAAAGACCAAACACCCTTTAGTACCTACTGTGCGTGGTTTAGAAAAAGCTTGTGAAAATGGTCTTGGTGAATATGTACATTTTGGTGTAACAACTCAAGATATCATTGATACAGGCTTAGTTTTACAATTTAAAGAAGCTATGACTTTAATCAAGCAAGATTTAAAAGATATAGCTAAAAATTTAGCAAAAATCGCAAAAGAGCATAAAAATACTGCGATGATGGGAAGAACCTTAGCTTTACAAGCTTTACCTATAACTTTTGGACACAAAGTTGCAATTTGGCTAAGTGAGCTTAATCGCCATTATGAAAGAATTATTGAGCTTGAAAAAAGATTATATGTAGGATTAATCGTAGGTGCAGTAGGAACTAAAGCAAGTTTAAGTGACAAGGCTAATGAAGTAGAAAAACTTACTTTAGAAAGCTTAGGTTTAGAAGTTCCTGATATCTCATGGCAACCAGCAAGAGATCGTTTTATTGAGCTTGGTTATGTTCTAGGTAATATCAATGCAACCTTTAACAAAATCGCACATCAGCTTTTAATCTTAGCTCATAATGAAATCGATGAAATTGCTGAGCCCTTTGGAAAAGGTCAAGTAGGAAGCTCTACTATGCCTCATAAAAGAAATCCTGCAGTAAGTGAAAATGCAGTGACTGTAAGTAATGCTCTAAGAGCTAATATTGCAATTTTAAGCGATATAGAAAGACATGAGCATGAAAGAGATGGCCAAGTTTGGAAAATGGAATGGAAGCTTTTACCAGAAGCGTTTTTAATGCTTTCAGTGGTATTAGCAAATATGAAATTTGTCTTTGATGATTTAGAAGTTAAAAAAGACAAAATGCTAAAAAATCTTGATACGCTTAATGGCTTTGTATTAGCAGAACGCGTGATGTTTGCTTTAAGCGATCATTATGGTAAGCAACATGCACATGAAATTGTTTATGAAAATGCCATGAGAGGTATAGAAAATCATAAAACTTTCAAAGAAGTTTTACTTGAAGATGAGCGTGTGAGTAAGGTTTTAAGTGAAAAAGATATTGATGTTTTAATGGATGCTACAACTTATGTAGGTTATGCACCAAAATTAGTTGATGAGTTCTTAGAAAAAATTGCTAATGCACCAATTCTAAAGTAGGAAAAAATGTATTTAAGTGAAAAACTAGCCGAATTTATCGTAAATTTAGACTATGAAGCTATTCCTAGTGAAGTAAAACAAAGAGCAAAAGAACTTATGCTTGATGCACTAGGAACAGCCCTGGCTGCTAAAAATGAAGCTTGTGTTTTAAATGCAACTAAGGCTTTTGAAGCTTTAAGCGTAAATCCTAGTAAAAAAATTTGGAGTGAAGATAAAAAGCTTGATGTAATTTATGCTGCGATGGTAAATGCTATTGCAGCGCATGCCCTTGATTTTGATGATACTCATACTGAAGCTATTTTGCACGCTAGTGCTATTTTAACTCCGCTTTGTTTAACTTATGGATTTAGTGTAAGTAAAGATGGAAAAAAAGTTTTAAAAGCTTTTATTGTTGGTTGGGAAATTGCTGCTAGAGTGGGTATAGCAAGCAAAGGAAGTTTCCATAAACGCGGCTTTCATACTACAGCTATAGCAGGAATTTTTGGTAGTGTAGCTGCAAGTTGTGTTTTACTTGATTTAAACAAAGAACAAATCATCAATGCGCTAGGTTTAGCAGGAAGTTTTGCAAGTGGGGTAAATGAGTTTTTATCTAATGGTTCTAATTCTAAAGTTTTACACATAGCTAATGCTTTGAAAAATGGAATTTTAGTAGCAAATTTTGCAAAAGCTAATATGAGCGGCCCTTTGAGTATATTTGAAGGAAGGGATAATATTTTTAGAACTTTTGGCTTAGAAGATGAGTGTGATAAAAATGAACTTTGTAAGGGCTTGAATGAAATTTGGCAAGTAATGCAAGTATCATTAAAACCTTATCCAAGTTGTCATTTTGCACATGGGCTTATTGATTGTGCTATGAGTTTAAGAAATGATGGCTTAAAAGCACAAGATATCAAAAGTATACATTGTTTTGTAGATGAGGTGCCAATTTCATTTATCTGTGATCCAATAGAAGCAAAATACACTCCACAAAGTGCTTATGCTGCTAAATTTTCCATGCCTTTTTTAATGGCTTTGGCATTTTTTGATGGTAAGATCACTTTAAAATCTTATGAAAATTTAAATAGAGCTGAACTAATAGAATTTGCTAAAAAAATTAGCTATGAAAAGAAAAAATCTAGTGGTTTCCCTAAATACTTTCCAGGACATTTAGAAGCTGTTTTAAATGATGGAAGAGTAATTAAAAAAGATGTACTGATTAATAAAGGAAATTTTGATAATCCTTTAAGTTTTGATGAATTAAAAGATAAATTTCTTTCTAATGCTAGCATAGCACTTTCTTTAGAAAAGGCTGAGGAATTAGTCAAAAAGCTTCAAAATTTAGAAAATCTAAATGATTTTGATTTCTAGCAATCTCATTTTTTGAGATTGCTTATTATTTTAAAAAAGAAATAATTTAATTTTTTATATAATGTTTTATCTTAGTTTTTGTAAGGAAAAACATGACTTTAGATACATTAAAAGATAATGAAGAAGCTATTATAGTAGGCTTTGAAGCAGATAAACAACTCCAAGCAAGACTTTTTAGTTTTGGTTTTGCAAAAAACAAAAAAGTTAAAAAAATTCGCTCTTCTATAGCAAATTCTACTATCATGGTAGAACTTGATACAACTTGCGTGATTTTACGCTCAAGTGAAGCAAAAATAATACAAATTTCAAAAGAGTTTTAATGAAAAAAATCATCATTGCTTTAGTAGGTCAGCCAAATGTTGGTAAAAGTTTATTAATTAACGCACTTTGCAAAGCTAATATGAAAGTTGGAAATTTTAGCGGTGTTACGGTTGAAAAGGCTGAGGCTAGATTAATTTATAAAAATTATGAGTTTAAATTTATAGATTTACCAGGAACTTATGCATTAGATGGTTATAGTGAAGAAGAAAAAATTACAAAAGATTTTTTAAAAAAAGGTGAATTTGATCTTGTAGTAAATGTGCTTGATTCTACAAATTTAGAGCGTAATTTGATTTTGAGTGCATCTTTAATAGAAGCTAAAATCAAAATGATTATGGCTTTAAATATGCAAGATGAAGCTAAAAATGAAGGTTTTAGTATAGATTTTAAAATTTTATCCCAACTTCTAAATACGCCTTGTCTTGGCGTGTGTGCTAAAACTAAAGAAAATCTAAATGCACTTTTGGATTTAATCATTTCAACCCATGAAGCTAAATTTGAAGCCAAAGAGCGTGTTTATAGTGATATTATAGAAGAAGAACTTGCAAAAATAAGTGAATTTTTAAATCAAAATGAAATTACATATTTAGATTTTTCTACAAAAGATTTGGCACTTGCTTTACTTAAAAATGAAGCTAATATAGTCATTTCACACGCTTTGAGAAAAATACTTGATGAAGCTTTAGAAAAAATTTACATGGCATATCATAGCAAAGATATAGAAAGTATTTTTAAAGAAGAACTAATTGCTTTTGCAAATGGTATATGTGCTAAGGTTTTAAGTAAGGGTGTTAAGTATAAAAATCATACCAAAGAAATAGATTCTATTTTAATCAATAAATTTTTAGGAATCCCTATATTTTTATTTTTTATGTGGGCTTTATTTCAACTAACCTTTACTTTAGGTCAAATTCCTATGGATTATATAGAAATGTTTTTTGCTAATTTAGGTGATATGGTAAAAAATAATATTAGCAATGAATTTATCGCTTCAGCCTTAGCTGATGGTGTTTTAGGTGGGGTTGGTGCGGTTATAACTTTTTTACCAAATATTATGATTTTATTTTTTGGTATAGCCTTGCTTGAAACAACTGGATATATGGCTAGGGTTGCATTTTTATTAGATGGAATTTTATATAAATTTGGCTTACATGGTAAAAGTTTCATCCCTTTAATCACGGGTTTTGGTTGCTCAGTACCTGCATTTATGGCTACAAGAACTTTAAAAAATAAAAAAGATAGATTATTAACTCTTTTTATTATTAATTTTATGAGTTGTGGTGCAAGGCTTCCTGTATATGTGCTTTTTGTTGGAGTGTTTTTTCCTGCTGATGTGGCGGGAAATTATCTTTTTGGGATTTATCTTCTAGGTGCGTTTTTAGGTTTGATTGCAGCTAAGATTTTAAGAATGAGTGCTTTTAAAGGACAAGATGAACCTTTTGTAATGGAAATGCCAAAATATAGAATGCCAAATTGGAATTTAGTATGGTTTATGGTGTTTAACAAAGCCAAAATGTATTTAAAAAAAGCAGGAACATTTATTTTGATAGCTTCTTTGCTTATTTGGTTTGCGAGTAATTTTCCTGCACAAGAAAATAATACTCAAGATGCTTTAACTCAAGAGCTTCAGATAGAAAATAGTTATCTTGGACAATTTGGTAAAGCAATAGAGCCTATTTTTGCACCACTTGGTTTTGATTGGAAACTTAGTGTATCTTTGGTAAGTGGTTTAGCTGCTAAAGAAGTGATGATTTCTACTATGGGTGTGCTTTATTCTTTAGGTGATGAAGTTGATGAAACAAGTTTAAATTTACAAGAAGCTATAAAAGAAAACATCCCTTTTAATACAGCAGTAGCTTTTATACTTTTTGTTATGATTTATAATCCTTGTTTTGCAGCAACTATAGTTTTTGCTAAAGAAGCGGGAAATAAAAAATATGCATGGTATCTTTTTGTATTTACATCTTTATGTGCGTATTTGGTTGCTTTTTTGGGGATTAATATTGCTAAATTGATAATTTAATCATCTTTATGATGATTAAATTTCCATTTTTTGCTCTAAAGAGTGTTGCCAAAAGGCTGTTTCAAGTCTTACGGTAGTATAAAAAATTTCGTTTAACTTTTTAAATTTTTCTTCACTAATGCTATTTGCATAAGAATTAAAAAAGTCCTTAAATTCTTTGATTTCATCTTGAAATTCTTTACCCGCATAGGTTAAAATCCATTCTTTGTAAGGATGATTTTCTAAGTTTTGTTTATTAAGTTCTTTATAAATTTCTTCTCCCATGTATGCATAACCTATAGCACAAGCACTCAAAGCACATAGCATATCTAAATAATCTCCATTTTGCCCCACACTTAGTAAATATCTTGTATAAGCAATATTAGTTAAACTTTCATCCTTATGGTCAAGTTTTTCTACATCAATACCTAGTTTTAAAATACTTCTATGAAGTTCCAATTCTCCTTCTAAAGTGTAGTTTTGATTTTTAATGGCAAATTGAATTTCTTTAGCATTATTTGCATTTAAAGCAAGCAGGGCATAGCATTTTGCGTAATTGTTTAAAAAGATATAATCTTGTTTAAGATAAAATAAAAATACATCTTTTTCTAAAGTGCCGTTTTGAAGTTTTTTTACAAATTCATGATGGATGTATTGATCCCAAGTTTTTTTATTTTCTTTTATAAGTCTATCCAAAAGCATTAATTTCCTTTGTTAAAAATTAAGCTTTTATTTAAACACAGATAATTAAATTTTTAGTAATAATCTTTAATTTTTAACTTTTTAAACAAGAAATTTATTTTTTTATTGTAAAATGTGGTTTAATTTTTTAAACTAGGAGATAAAAATGGCAATTTTTGATGATGTAAAAAAAGTAGTTGTTGAGCAACTTAGTGTTGATGAAGATGCAGTTAAAATGGAATCTAAAATCATTGAAGATTTAGGTGCAGATTCTTTAGATGTTGTTGAATTAGTTATGGCTTTAGAAGAAAAATTTGATGTAGAAATTCCAGACAGCGATGCTGAAAAACTAGTAAAAATCGAAGATGTTGTTAATTATATAGAAAATCTTCAAAAATAATTTTAATTTTTAAAATAAGGAGTGCGGTTTGAAACGCGTTGTAGTAACAGGTATAGGAATGATCAATGCCCTTGGCTTAGACAAAGATAGCTCATTTAAAGCAATTTGTGATGGCAAAAGTGGTGTTGATAAAATCACTCTTTTTGATACCACTGATTTTCCAGTGCAAATTGCTGCTGAAGTAAAAAATTTTGATCCTTTAAGTGTTTGTGATGCTAAAGAGGTTAAAAAAATAGATCGTTTTATACAACTTGGCATTAAAGCAGCAAGAGAAGCTATGGAAGATGCTAAATTTGATGAAACTTTAAACAAAGAAGAATTTGGTGTAGTTTCAGCAGCTGGTATAGGTGGTTTACCAAATATAGAAAAAAATTCCGTTACTTGCGCACAGCGTGGACCACGTAAAATTACTCCTTTTTTCATACCATCAGCTTTAGTTAATATGCTTGGTGGGATTATTTCAATCGAGCATGGATTACAAGGACCAAATATTTCATGTGTAACTGCTTGTGCAGCAGGAACCCATGCTATAGGCGAAGCTTATAAAAGCATAGCTTTGGGCAATGCAGATAAAATGCTTGTAGTAGGTGCTGAAGCAGCCATTTGTGCTGTGGGTATAGGTGGCTTTGCTGCTATGAAAGCTCTTTCTACTAGAAACGATGATCCAGCTAAAGCTTCAAGACCATTTGACAAAGAAAGAGATGGTTTTGTGATGGGCGAGGGTGCTGGTGCTTTAGTGTTTGAAGAGTATGAGGCTGCTAAAAAGCGTGGAGCTAAAATTTATGCTGAGTTAGTAGGTTTTGGCGAAAGTGCGGACGCACATCATATCACTTCGCCTACTTTAGAAGGGCCATTGCGTGCTATGAAAAAAGCTTTAAAAATGGCAGGAAATCCAAAAGTAGATTATATTAATGCGCACGGAACTTCTACTCCGGTAAATGATAAAAATGAAACGGCAGCTATTAAAGAACTTTTCAAAGATCAAATTCCTTTAGTTAGTTCTACAAAAGGTCAAACAGGCCATTGCTTAGGTGCTGCTGGAGCTATTGAAGCTGTTATTTCTTTAATGGCACTTGATCAAGGTATATTACCGCCAACTATCAATCAAATCGTAGCAGATGAAAACTGTGATCTTGATTATATACCAAATACTGCAAGAAAAAGCGAAGTTAATGTAGTAATGAGCAATTCTTTTGGTTTTGGTGGAACAAATGGTTGTGTGATTTTCAAAAAAGTAGATTAATATGGCTTCTTATTTAGATTTTGAAAAAAATATCCAGCAAATTGATGAAGATTTAGCAAATGCTAAAATCAAAGGCGATGATGAAGCAGTAAAAATTTTAGAAAAAAATCTTGAAAAAGAAACTCAAAAAGTTTATAAAAATTTAAGTGATTACCAACGCTTACAGCTTGCAAGACATCCTGATCGTCCTTATGCGCTTGATTATATTCAAGCTATATTAAGTGATGCTTATGAAATTCATGGCGATCGTGCTTTTAGAGATGATCCTGCTATTGTGTGTTATGCAGGCTATATAGGTGGCAAAAAAGTTATTGTTATAGGTGAGCAAAAAGGTAGAGGTACTAAAGATAAACTTCATAGAAATTTTGGTATGCCTCATCCTGAAGGTTATAGAAAAGCTCTAAGAGTAGCAAAAATGGCTGAAAAATTTGACATACCGGTGTTATTTTTGGTAGATACCCCGGGTGCTTACCCAGGAGTGGGTGCTGAAGAGCGTGGTCAAAGTGAAGCTATAGCTAGAAATTTATATGAATTAAGTGCTCTTAAAACAATCACTATAGCAGTAGTTATAGGTGAAGGTGGAAGTGGCGGTGCTTTAGCCATAGGAGTAGCTGATAAACTTGCTATGATGAAAAATTCAGTTTTTTCTGTGATTTCACCTGAGGGTTGTGCTGCTATTTTATGGAATGATCCATCAAAAAGTGAAGCTGCTACTAAAGCCATGAAAGTAACTGCTGATGATTTAAAAACTCAAGGTTTGATTGATGATGTTATCGAAGAGCCAATGAGTGGAGCTCATAGAGATAAAGAAAATGCGATTAAAAATTTAAGTGATTATGTCTTAAAAGCTATAGAAGAATTAGAACAATACGATAAACGCGAATTAGCTGCATTAAGAATGCAAAAAATCTTTAAATTTGGAGCTTTTTCTGAATAATTTGTATTTTTATGTAAATTTCAACTTTTTTTAAAAAAACTATTGTATAATTATAACTTCAATTCAGTGGTTGGATAGCTCAGTCGGTAGAGCAGCAGACTGAAAATCTGCGTGTCGGCAGTTCGATTCTGCCTCTAACCACCATTCATTTTTTATTATAAAAATCATCTAATTCTTGAAGTTCATTTTCGTTAAATCCTGCTTGAATTCTAGCTGTTTTGTTATATACTTTTCCTAAAAGATTAAATTCTTTATATTTGGCGCAAAGATCAAGGTAACTATCGTTTTCGTTTTTTGCATAATTCCACCAAAAATCCCCTTTATTTACATGTTTAATCTCATCATTTAGTATAATGGTAAAAATTTCACTAAATAAACTTTTTATAGGATGATTAGTTGTGTTTAATTTTTCTAAGACAAAAGGATTAGCATCAAGTCCTTTTGCTTCAAGTCCTCTATGTACTATACCCATTCTGTGAGCAAGATTATCTTTGGTTAAAAACAAGGCTTTTTCAAGATTATCATGCGCATGGAAATCTCCATATTTAAAACCAAGTTCATTTAAAGTTTTTTCTAAAAGTAAAAAATGCTTAATTTCCTCATCAGCCACCTCAAGCCAATCTTGATAAAACCTCAATGGCAATTTTTTAAACCTATAACTAGCATCTAAAGCCAAATTTATAGCACTATATTCTATATGTGCAACTGAATGTAATATTTTAGCTAAAGATAAAGTGCTGTTTGCTTCTTTTGGACGTCTTATTTTCATAGGATGAAGGATTTTAACTTGTGAGTTTTCACAAATGATCGCTTCATGGGAATGATTAAAATCATACAAATTAGCTTTAAAATTTTCATAAAATTCATTAAATAATTCAATCTTTTTAAAAATATCTTTGTGATATAAAATTTTTTCTAATTCCTCAAAGAAATTTCTTTTCATTTTTAAACCTTGTTAAATATTGTATAAGATAAAAAAGTATAATATAGAAATTTTGAAATTTTAAAAAGGTTTGCTAAAAATATGTTTAATGTCATATATGCTCTTTTTTTTAGAGAGTTAAAGACAAGATTTGGTATTAATAAATATTTGGGCTATTTCTGGGTAATCGGTGAGCCTATGATGGTGGTTTTGGTAATCACTTCTATTATAACAGCTATAAGAGAATTTCATCATCAAATCATGCCTGAAGGTGTTTCTATCTTTTTATTTTTAGCAGTAGGGATTATACCTTTTTTTATGTTTAGAAGTATCATTAATCAGCTTTTGCACGGTATTGGGGCTAATTTAGCTCTTTTTTCTTATAAGCCTATTCGTCCTATTCATGTTTTTATTGCAAGAGCATTGCTTGAGTTTTGCATTTATTTTACTATTTTTATTTGTGTAATGTTTTTAGCAGGTTGGTTTTTGCATATGCAAGTTATACCTAAGCATTTTTTAGAAGTGATGTTTTCGCTTTTTTTGCTTGTGGTCTTTGGTTTTGCTATGGGGATGTGTTTTGCTATAGCAGGACATTTTGCAGAGCCTTTAAAAATGGCTTTAAATTATTTAAATATAGTTTTATACTGGACAGCCTTGGTGGTATTTCCTATATGGATAGTTCCAAAACCCATTTTAGACATTTTATATTATAATCCACTTTTGCATATTATGGAACTTTTAAAATATAATTTTTTTCAAAATTATCCATTGCTTGATGATTATAATTATTACTATCCTATTATATGTTTGAGTGTGATTTTGTTTTTGGGATTGTTTTTTTATTATTTTACTAGAGAAAAGTTGATAGCGGTGCGATGATAAAATTAGTTAATTTAACCAAATCTTTTCCTTTGCGTAACGGTGGAAGGCATTATGTTTTTAAAAACTTAAGTTTTGAATTTCCTGAAAATTGTAGTATAGGCTTAATGGGGCGCAATGGTGCTGGAAAATCAACCTTAATGAAACTTTTAAGTGGTTCCTTGCTTCCTGATAGAGGTAAGATTATCACTAATAAAAAATTATCTTGGCCTTTGGGTTTGGCAGGTGCTTTTCAACACAGACTCTCAGCAAGGGACAATGCACGCTTTGTGGCTAGAGTATATGGTTATAAAGGAAAAGCTTTAGAAGAAAAGATTAAATTTGTTGAAGATTTTGCTGAGCTGGGTAAATTTTTTGATGAGCCTATGAATACTTATTCAGCAGGTATGAGTGCTAGGATATCTTTTGGCTTAAGTATGGCATTTGATTTTGATTATTATTTGATTGATGAAGCAGGTGCTGTGGGAGATCCTAAATTTAGAGAAAAAAGCTCTAAAATCTATAAAGAAAAATTAAGCCAATCAAAAGTTATCATGGTTTCACACAATGTAGCTGAAATTAAACAATGGTGTGATAAAATTATATTTATGCAAGATGGACAAGCTACTATATATGATGATGTAGATGAGGGTATAGCGGTGTATCAAGGAAAAATAAATGCAAAATGATTTATTAAAAAAATTTAAAAATTTAAAGATACTTAACTCTTTCAAAATAGTGTTGATTTTGACGGCATTTGTTGTATTTTATTATGTTTTTATAGCAGCAAATCGTTATGTGAGTGAAAGTGTTTTAAGTGTGAAATCAACCACAGGAGATAGCGGAGCTATCACCGGAATTGCTGCACTTTTAACTAATAATTCTTTTTCAAGCGAGGATATAACTTTCTTAAAATCTTATATTCATTCTTTAGATATGTTAAATATCTTAGAAGAAAAAATTCAAATTCGTGAGTTATATCAAAAACAAAAACTTGATTTTTTTTATAGTATTTCTTCATCAGCTGACCAAGAGGATTTTTTAAAGTATTATCAAAACCGTGTTAAGATTATTCAAGAAAACTCAGCCAATGGGCTTTTGCGTGTAGAAGTTGAAGGTTTTGACCCACAAAGTGCACATTTAATTGCTTCAACTATAGTTAAAGAAAGTGAAAAATTTATCAATGAAATTTCACACAAGGCTGCAAGAGATCAAATGCAATTTGCCGAAGAAGAGCTTTTGCAGTTTAAAAAAAGATATCAAAAGGCTAAAGATGAACTTTTAGCTTTTCAAAATAAATATGGGGTATTTGATCCACTCAAACAAGCAGAAGGCACTCTAAAACTCATAGCCGAACTTGAATCAAAAATAGCAGCTAAAGAAGCTGAGCTTTTGATGATGCAAAGTTATATAAATGATAATGCACCACAAATTGTCACTATAAAAAGTGAAATCACAGCCTTAAAAAAACAACTTCAAAAAGAAAAATCCAAAGTTTCATCGCCAAAATCCTCTCAAAAGCTTAACGATCTTGCAGCTAAATTTCAAGATCTAACCATAGAAGCAGGTTTTGCAGAAAGCGCTTATACAGCTGCATTAAAAGCTTATGAGAGTGCTAGGATAGAGGCTTTAAGAAAGATAAAACAAGTAGTTATAGTGCAAAGTCCAAGTTTACCTCAAAGTGCTAAATACCCAGAAGCTTTGTATAATATACTCACGGCTTTTATGATTTTATCTTTGATTTATGGAATTGTTAAATTTATTAAAATGATTATAGAGGAGCATAGATACTAATGAAAAAGATATTTTTATTTTTACTTTTACCTTTGTTTTTATTTTCAGCGGTAGATGTTTCTCAAATTGCGAAAATTCAAAATCAACCATTAACTCCATCTTTAGAGCCACAAATTATAAATTATGATAACAACCAAAGTGATTTTAATCAAACTCAAGTTCCGATAACTAAAGTTTTTGGTGCTCACTTATTTAATGGTAATTTTACTAAATTTACCCAACATGTTTACAATCCTGATTATAAATTAGCAGTAGGCGATAGGATTAATGTAAAAATTTGGGGCGCAGTAGAGTTTATACAAACCTTAACAGTAGACTCTCAAGGAAATATTTTTATACCAAAAGTAGGTGCGATTAATCTTTTGGGTGTGAAAAATAGTGCTTTGGTTCAAGTTATTACAAAAGCTATTAATAAAATCTATAAAAGCAATGTCTATGTGTATGCGGATATGGATATTTATCAAAATGTATCGGTATTTGTTACAGGAAATGTGAATCAACCAGGCCTTTATCAAGGACTAAGTTCAGATTCTATTATACAGTATTTAGATAAAGCAAGTGGAATTAATTTAGAATATGGTAGTTTTAGAGATATTCAAATTTTAAGAGATAATAAAGTCATTAAAAAGATAGATTTATATGACTTTTTACTTAAAGGTCAGCTTGATCTTTTCCCTTTTAGAATGGGCGATGTGATTTTAGTAGGTAGTGTGCAAAAGTATGTTTTTGTAGAAGGAGATGTGCAAAAACCTTTTAGATTTGAGTTAAGTAACGATATTTTAAATTTAGAAGATATAGCCAAAGTTGCAGGAGCTAAGCCTATAGTAACTAATGCAGTGGTAAAAAGCTATAGAGATGATCATAAATTACACGTAGATGCGTATAGTAAAAAGCAGTTTTTAGGTGTGAAATTATATAATGGTGATGAGATAGAATTTAGACCTGATTATACTGCGCAAAATATTAGCATTAGCATAGAAGGTGAGCATAGCGGGTTGCATTCTATGGTAATAAAAAAAGGCACAACCTTAGCTGAACTTGCTAAAATGATTACAGTTAATGATCAATCAAATATTAACGCCTTACAGGTTTTTAGAAAAAGTGTAGCAGCTACTCAAAAACAACTTATTGAAGCCCAGCTTAAAGAGCTTGAAACACTAGCTCTAACAAGCTCTTCAGTTAATGCTGAGCAAGCTAGCATTAGAGCTACTCAAGCTAAGACGATTTTAGAATTTATTGCGCGTGCAAAACAAGCCCAACCAAAAGGACAAATCGTTATAGACAATGTCAAAGCGTATAATTCTATAGTACTAGAAGAAGGTGATGTAGTGAATGTGCCTAGTAAAAATAATCTTGTTTTAGTTCAAGGTGAAGTTTCTATACCAGGTGCATTTGTGTATATGGATAAAGAAAAATTAAGATATTATATCAACCTAGCAGGTGGTTTTAGCGATAGAGCAGATATATCAAGAGTTTTGGTAATCAATGCTAATGGTAAAGCAACTAAATACAGCGGTAGAAGCTCAGCAGATATCAAAGCGGGAGATTCTATTTTAGTTTTACCAAAAGTAGATAGTCAAAATTTACAAATCTTTAGCATGTTAACACAAATTTTATACCAAATAGCTATTGCAACTAATGTAGTGTTAAATATATAGGAATTTAGATGAGCCAAATCGATGCAATTAAAATAGCCAAAGAAGTTTTTGAGATAGAATCAAAAACGATTTTAGATTTATGCGATAATTTAGATGAAGGTTTTAATAAAGCGGTTGAGCTGATTTTATCTATCAAAGGTAGATGTGTTGTAAGTGGCATGGGTAAGTCAGGCCATATAGGAGCTAAGATAGCTGCGACCTTAGCTAGTACAGGCACTCCAAGCTTTTTTATGCACCCAGGTGAAGCATTACATGGAGATCTTGGTATGCTTGCAAGCGAGGATGTGCTTTTGGCTATTTCAAATTCAGGAGAGACTGAAGAGGTTTTAAAACTCATACCAGTGATTAAAAAAAGAAAAATTCCTTTAATTGTTATGGCAGGTAATCAAAACTCTACTTTAGCTAAACAAGCAGATATTTTTATAAACATAGCAGTAAAAAAAGAAGCTTGTCCGCTTCAACTTGCTCCAACTTCTTCTACCACGGCTACTTTAGCGATGGGTGATGCAATAGCAGTAGCTTTGATGAGAGCAAGGAATTTTAGACCTGATGATTTTGCTTTATTTCATCCAGGGGGAAGCTTGGGTAGGAAGCTTTTAACTAGGGTGGGTGATTTGATGGTATCAAATAATCTACCTATAGTCAACCCTAATAGTGATTTTAATGAATTAGTTGATGTGATGACTAGTGGTAAATTGGGACTTTGTATAGTGCTTGAAAATGAAAAATTAGTTGGGATTATCACGGATGGAGATTTAAGAAGAGCATTAAGAGCAAATGATAAGCCAAGATTTGACTTTAAAGCCAAAGAAATCATGAGTGAGAGTCCAAAAACCATAGAAGCAAATGCCATGGCAAGTGAAGCAGAAGAGCTTATGCTAAAACATAAAATCAAAGAAATAGTTGTCACTCAAAATGAAAAAATAGCAGGCATTATACAACTTTATGCAATAGGAAGTGTGTAGGTAGTTTTTATATAAGGAGTTGTAATGAAGGGTATAATTTTAGCAGGTGGAAGTGGCACTAGGCTCTATCCAATAACAAAAGGTACTAGTAAACAATTGTTACCGATTTATGATAAACCTATGATTTATTACCCATTATCGGTTTTGATGTTGTCTGGAATAAAAGAAATTTTAATTATATCCACACCTAAAGATTTACCAAGATTCCAAGAATTACTAGGAGATGGATGTGAGTTGGGAATTACATTGTGTTACAAGGAACAGCCAAGCCCTGATGGCTTGGCGCAAGCTTTTTTGCTGGGTGAAGAATTTATAGGCAATGATGATGTTTGTTTGATACTAGGCGATAATATTTTTTATGGTCAAGGATTATCATATTTGCTGTTAGACAGCGTAGAAAGAGCAAAAAATAATTCTAAAGCTACTGTTTTTGGTTACTATGTTAACGATCCTGAAAGATATGGTGTTGTAGAATTTGATCAACAAGGTAGAGTGATTAGTATAGAGGAGAAACCAGAAAAACCAAAGAGTAATTATGCGGTTACAGGTTTGTATTTTTATCCTAATGATGTTATAGCTAAAGCAAAACTGGTAAAACCTTCAGACAGAGGGGAGTTAGAAATCACAACGTTAAATCAAATATATCTTGAAGAAGAAAGATTAAATGTTGAGATTATGGGAAGAGGTTATGCATGGTTTGATACAGGTACACATGATTCTCTATTGGATGCCAATATTTATGTACAGACATTAGAAAAAAGACAGGCTTTAAAAATAGCATGTTTAGAAGAAATAGCTTATAATAAAGGATATATCACCAAAAAGCAATTGCTAAAGCTAGCAAAGCCTTTATTAAAAAATCAGTACGGTCAATATCTAGCAAAAATATCAGAGAATATTTATTTTAAATGAGTTTTGATGCAAATACTTGATACGAATTTTAATGATGTTAAATTAATAAAGAAAGAATTGTTTTTTGATAATAGAGGATATTTTACAGAAGTTTTTCACCAAAAAAAAATTACAGAAAAAATATGTAAAAATATAGATTTTGTTCAAGAAAACGAAAGTTGCTCAAAAAAAAATACCATAAGAGGTTTACATTATCAAATACACCCTTTTGCACAAACTAAATTAATAAATGTTATTAGCGGTAGAATTTTAGATGTAATTGTGGATTTACGTAAGGATAGTCCAACTTTTTTAGAACATATCAAGATTACAGTAAGGGCTGAAGATAATATATTGTTATTTGTTCCTCGTGGATTTGCGCATGGTTTTATAGCATTAGAGGATTTTACAAAAGTTTCTTACATGGTTGATAATTTTTATAATCCAAAGAGTGAAAGAGGTATATTGTATAATGATCCACAGTTAAAAATTGATTGGGGTGTAAATGATTCCGAAGTTTTAATTTCTGATAAAGATCTGTATTTGCCTACACTTGAGCAAATTCAAGATTTTTTTGATTATAATGTGGATTATTATGAGTAGAAGCATTGCTATCTTGGGATCTAATGGTCAATTAGGAAAGACTTTTCAGGAATTATCTAGTTTGTATAAAAAAAAATATAGTATGTTTTTTTTTGATAAAATACAAATAAATATACAAGATAAAAATTTACTAGAATATTTTATTGATAAATATAAGTTTGATTATATAATTAATTGTGCTGCATATACTGATGTAAATTTAGCGGAAGTCAAACAGAAAGAAGCTTATATGCTTAATTATAATAGTGTTGAAAATATAGCAGATTTGACTAAAAAATATAATTTAACTTTTATTCATATTTCTACTGATTATGTTTTTGATGGTAAAAGCTGTACTCCTTACAAGGAGAATGATAAAGCAAAGCCTTTGAATGTTTATGGTAAGTCAAAGCTAAAAGGTGAGCAAGTGATTGTAGATATTAGCCCAAAAAATACAATTGTCATAAGAACATCATGGCTATACAGTAATTATAAAAGAAATTTTGTCCATACTATAAGAAATCTTGGCAAAAAAAAGGGAGAGATTAATGTTGTCTATGATCAGATAGGGACACCTACATATGCCAGAGATTTAGCTGAAGTAATTTTAAATATTTTACCATATATACAAAACGATAAACCAGAAATTTATCATTATTCTAACGAGGGTATTGCTAGTTGGTATGATTTTGCAAAAGAGATAATGAAGTTATCGCAATTAGATTGCAATATTAAACCTATAGAAAGTAAAGATTTTTTGGCATTAGCTCCAAGACCTTCTTATAGTGTGTTAAATAAACAGAAAATTAAAGAAAAATTTCATATTGAAATTCCACATTGGAAAGATAGTTTGGAAAAATGCATAAGTATATTGCAGAAGGATGATATTTTATGAAAAATTTATTACTTACAGGAACAGCAGGTTTTATTGGTTCGAATTTTGTGCCGTATTTTTTAGAGAAATACAAGGATTACATTTTAATTAATCTTGATCTTTTAACATATGCAGGTAAATTGGAAAATTTAAAGGAGTGTCAAAATAATCCTAGATTTAAATTTATAAGAGGAGATATTTGTAATCAAGAGCTGGTTCAATTTCTTTTTGAAGAATATAACATCCAAGGTGTTATTCACTTTGCTGCAGAATCGCATGTTGATAATTCTATTAAAAATCCTGAAATTTTTATTCAAACAAATATAAATGGAACATTCAATCTGCTAAATATAGCATACAAACATTGGATGGAGAAGCCATTTGTATATAAAGATAAATATCAAAATTGTAGATTCCATCATATAAGCACAGATGAGGTTTATGGGACTTTAGGGGAATGCGGTTTTTTTACAGAAAATACTCCTTATGCTCCAAATTCACCTTATTCTGCTAGCAAAGCTAGTTCTGATATGCTTGTAAGATCTTATCATGAAACCTATGGATTAAATACTGTTATTACTAATTGTTCTAATAATTATGGACCAAAACAGCATGATGAAAAATTAATACCTACAATCATACGAAATGCATTGGCGGGTAATAAAATCCCAATTTATGGAGATGGGAAAAATATTCGAGATTGGTTGTATGTTTTGGATCATTGCAAAGGCATTGATCTTGCTTTTCATGGTGGAAGATCAGGTCATACTTATAATATTGGTGGTAGAAATGAGAGGACAAATCTACAGATTGCTTATAAAGTATGCGAATTATTAGATCAATATAGACCAAAAAATATTAGCTATAAAGCACAAATTACTTTTGTGGAGGATAGGGCAGGACATGATAGACGCTATGCTATTGATGCTAGTAAAATTGAAAATAAACTTGGTTGGAAAGCTGATGAGAATTTTGATACAGGTATAATAAAAACAGTAGAGTGGTATTTAAAAAAATATGAATAATACAGTTGCGATTTTGCTTGCCACATATAATGGTGAGAAATATTTAAAAGAGCAAATTGACTCGATTTTAAATCAAACTTATAAAGATATTAAGATTTATATAGGTGATGACTGTTCAAAAGATAGCACTATTGATATTATTAGAACTTATAAGGATTTATATCCCGATAAGATTATATATTATCAGAATAACACAAATATGGGATTTATTAAGAATTTTGAAAAGCTTCTTCAAAGTTGTAGTGAGAATTATATGGCCTTCAGCGATCAGGATGATATTTGGCTACCTAATAAATTAGAAGAACAAATGAAAGAAATAATCAAAATGGAAAAAAAATGTAATTTACCAATAATGTGTCATAGTGATTTGATTATGATAGATGAGGATAAAAAAATTCTATATAAATCTTTTTTTAAATTTAAACAATACAAAATAAACTTAAAAAAAGATTTGGGGCATATACTTGGACCTTGTGGAGTGATGGGTAATACTATGATGATAAATAAAGCTTTAAAAGAAAAAATATTGCCATTTTCAAAAAATATTAATTTTCATGATTATTATATAGCTATTATGTGTGAACTTTTTGGAAAACGAATAACATTAAGTGAATCTTTTGTTTTGTACAGAATTCACCAAAACAACACAAGCAATTCAAAATTAAATATTAAAAAGAAGAAAAATACAGCTTTACCTTATCTTGAACGAAATCTTGATTGGCTGGATAATATTAAACAGGATTTAAAAAAAAATGATCTGTTGATTATAAATAAATTTCAATCTTATATTCAAAATCCAAAAAAATTATATCATTATTTAGAATTACTTAGATATAATCTAGTAAAGAGAAATGATATTTACCGATTTAAATTATTTTTTAGATTTTTGTATAACATATATTGGAAGACTAATGGATGAATTTTATAAAATAATAAACTTTAATGCCATAGGAAATCAGAATGATGGGTTTTTGGTGGCTTTAGAGAGTAATAAAAATATACCTTTTGAAATAAAAAGAGTTTATTATATATGGGGTAATCAGCAAGACAAGATAAGAGGAAAGCATGCACATAAAGATTTAGAGCAAATTGTGATATGCGTAAAAGGAAGTTGTGATTTTATTTTAGATAATGGTATTATTCAAAAACATATTCATCTAAATCAACCTAGTCAAGGGCTTTATATAGGTAATAATATTTGGAGAGAGTTTACTAACTTCTCGAAAGACTGTGTTGTAATGGTGATTGCTTCTAAATATTATGATATTGATGATTATGATACGGATTACTTGGATTTTAAAAGTAGAGTAAATTGTAGATAAATATGTTATTATAGATTGGTTAATTTTAATATAAAATTTTCTAGAAAACTTTAAATATGTTAGAATTTAAAAAATAGAAGAAAAGTTATGTTGGTATTTTAAAATTTAAATTTAGATATATTGTCTCGTAGATTTATAGTTAGAGTAGATAATGTGATTTAAAAATATATAATTGAATTGATGCTAATAATTATTAGATTATTTTCAATTTATAATATAAATTAGATTAAAATATTATTTAAAGGTGTAAAGTGGTAAATTTATTAATATTATCTGCCGGTACAAATGCAGCTTTTCATTTTATTCGAACCATTAAAAATAATTTTCAAGATAAAATTAAAGTTATTGGGGTGGATATTAATGAAAAACATACAATAGCCTCTTCTATTTTCTTGGATTCCTTTTATGTGGCTCCTTTGAGCTCAGATGAAAAATATTACGGTTTTATTTTAAATATATGCAAAAAGGAAAGAATTGATTATTTAATGCCGATTTTAGATATAGATCAAATTATGTTTTATAAAGAAAATCTAGATCTAAGTGAAATAAATGTTAAAGTCTTGGGGCTTAGTAAAAAGGTTACTTGCTTGTATGCCGATAAAGAAAAGATGAATGTTTTTTTAGCTGAAAATCACTTTTTAGTTCCTAAAAGTTTTGGTCTAGAAAATATAAAAGATAATGAATTTTATTTTATTAAGCCAAAAAAAGGTTATGGTTCTATAGGTGCAGACATTAAATTAGGTGCAGACATTAAAAAGATAAATGATATTCGTAATTTTTTAATACAAGAAATATGTAGTGGGCCAGAATATACAGTTGAATGTTTTAGATATCAGAAATTTATCTCATGTATAACCAGAGAAAGGATTCAAGCTAAATCAGGCGTGTGTGTAAAGGCAAAAGTATGCCATATGGATGAAATAGAAAAGATGGTAAAAAAAATTGCGCAAATAATACCAGAATGCCCTATGTTTTTTAATGTGCAGTTCATGAAAAACAGGGAAAATAGGTTTGTTATTACAGATATAAATTTAAGATTAGCTGGTGGCATGAGTATTTCAAAAGCTGCAGGATGGGATGAGGCTTCCGCTATAGCACATGTTTTATTAGGTAGTGATTTGGATAAGATAGAATCTTGTTTTGGTTTTTCGCATAAAGAGTGTTTTGTTATGAGGGCATACTGTGACTATATCACAGAATGTAACTGACAATGCAAAATATTGCTTTTGATTTAGATGGGACATTATTAAAAAGTTTTATTAGACATAAATATGTCTTAGGATTAGCTTTGCAAAAAAATAATATTAGTTTAAAACTAAACGATTTGATTGAGTCAAAAAGAAATGGGATGAGTAATGAAAAATACTTACTTTCTAAAAACTTAGATATAAAATTAATTCGTAATATTTGTGATTATTGGTGTTATCATATAGAAGATATGCGATTTTTAGAGCTAGATAGACTCTATGTTAATTCTTATAATATTCTAATTCGCAATCGTTTAAAGAATAATAAACTTTTTTTAATTACAGCTCGTAATAATTCTAAAAACTGTAATATTCAGATAGATAAACTAGGCATTAGAGAGTATTTTAATGAAATTTTTATTATACCTTCTAATTTGAGTTCATATCAGAGTAAAGCACAAATTTTAATGCAAAATAAAGTTGACTATTTTATAGGAGATACTGAAGTAGATAAAAAGGCAGCTTTGATTAGTGGTGTGAAATTTATACCATGCTATCATGGTTTTAGAAGTAAATTATTTTTAGATAAAGTGAGAGTGTAAATTAAATGGAAATAATTAATTATAAATTAATAGAGGAAATTTTAAAACAGGGTTATAGAAATATTTGTTTTATGTTGCCAGCAAAAAATATAGGTGGTGGTACAAAAAAATTTTGCGAATTAGCTATTTTATTATCACAATGTAGTCAATTAAAAATTTACTATATGGATTATAAAAATGGATATCCTTCCTATCTTTTAAAAGATAGCGATGTTGAAATAATAGAATACAAAGATACTGATATCTTCTTTCCATTAAAAGAATGTATTGTTGTTACCAATAGTACAAGAATGATTTTGTTAAAGCAAATGGATAAAAATAATAAAGTATTTTTTTGGCATTATGAGACAACTCCTTGCGGTTGGAGTACTTTAATGCTAAATAATGAAACCAATAAGTTTATGAAATTGGTTGATGATAGTAATGCAATGTCTTTTTTAGATTGGGCTTCTAAAGATAGCTTAAATCGTTATCCTCCATTTAAGACTTTTCAAAAATCAAATTATTGGTATGTTACAGTTGATCCTAAAAAAATCCATAGTAATTTTAAGATTATAAATAAGGATGAAATTAATATATGCTGGTTATCTAGATTAAATACAGATAAAATTACTGCATTGTTAAATTTGATTGAAATTTTTGCCCATTATTCAACAAATAAGAAAAAAAGGTTGCATGTTATAGGTGATGGGATTTCAAGAAAAACTGTTGAAGAATTTGCTAGTAAATATCAAAAATGCATTGAATTTGTTTTTACAGGTAGTTTAACTTTAGATGATGCTAATTTTTATATGGTTAAAAATGCTGATATAGTTTTCGGTATGGGTGCAAGTATATTAGAAAGTGCGGCTTTGAAAATACCTAGTGTTATATTGTTTGCAAGTCATAATAGATATACTGATAATGAGGCTCTTTGGTTAAAAGATTCTAGAGAAAAATGTATCGCACTAACTATAGAACAGAAAAAAGATTTTAATGCTAATTATACTAGTATAATAGATATTATAAACAGTGTATACAATGAGCCAAGCGGTAAGCTTAAATATGGTTTATTGTGTTATAGATATTACAAAGAAAATCATTGTGATTTAAATAAATTAGCAAACAATGTACTGCTTTTTTTAAAAAACTCAACATTAACATTTGATAAGATTAGTAAATGTCTAAAATTTATTCCTTATTGTCTTATTGAAATTGAAAGAAAAAAAATACTCAATAAAACATTCTTCTTAAAGATTAAGCATTTAAATGGTATAAGATATAGGTTCTTAGGAATGACATTTTTTAGAGTAAAAAATAGCGGTAGTCAAATTACATACTTTTTATTCGGTATTAATATATTTAGTAAAGAGGTGAAAAAGTGCTTCCGGTTTCCGGTTGCATTGAAGGATGAGAGTCATATTTACAAGAAGGAGAAAAATGAAAATTTGTTTCTTTAAAATTCCTATTTTAGATATAGTTAAAATTTCAAATTCATCAAATTATAATATTTATATGTTTAAAATGCCGTTTTTGAGCATTAGATCAAAAAATAATTGTATAAATGTTAATTTTTTACTACTTCAAAGAATTTGGGCTAAAATCAAACCAAAGATAATAGGTTTTAGAAAGAGTTATGCAAATTATAAATACAAAAGATCTTTAAGGCTAAAATACTACAAGGGGAAAATAAGAATTCTTTTAGTGGCTGTACCAAGACCATCGATGTGGATTTTTGATTATATATATAAGGCCTTGGAGAAAAATGGCAAATTTGAAATTTTTATAGTTATTCCGCCAGATCCAGCATATGAATATACTATGATGTGTAAGTATGCTAAAGAAGTTTATGATGAGCTATCTTCTAAAGGATATAATCCTATAATGGGTTATGATTTTACTACTAAAAAAAATATCGATCTAAGAAAAACAATCAATCCTGATATTATTTTTTATTCGGATTTTCATAAGATGCATTTTCATAAGGATTTTTATATAACAAATTTTTTAGATAAAGTGACGGTGTTAAACGACTATGGTTTTTCAGTAATGCAAGAAGAAAAAACAGTAAATTTCGAACTAAACAATACTGTTGATATGTATTTTAGACCAACTACTATTCACATGAAAATGGCAGCAGAATTAATGGAGAATAAAGGGAGAAATACTGTATTGATTAATGGTAGTCCAAAGCTTGATGCTATTTTTGATAAAAATCATATTTTTAAAGATGTATGGAAAACACAGCCAAAGATTAAAAAAAGAATCATATGGGCACCGCATTACTCCGATGGTCATCCAAAAGATATGTACCAGTATAATGCATTTTATGAGTTGTATGATTTTATGTTTGAATTGGCATTGAAATTTAAAGATGAAATTCAAATAGCATTTAGACCGCATCCTGTTTTAGAGTCAAGATTGGTCTTAAAATGGGGCAAAGAAAAACAACAGGCGTATTATGATAAATGGGAAAAATTAGAAAATGGACAATATTATCCTGGTGATTTTTTAGATCTTTTTGTTTCTTCTGATGCTATGATTATGGATTCTTGTTCATTTATGGGCGAATACACGGTAGTTAACAAGCCTTTATTCCATACAGTTGGGTCTACAACTAGAATTAAATTAAATGATTTTGGTAATGAAATTTACAAATTTTGTTATAAAACAAAGCAGAATTTAAAACAAGATATTGAGAAATTTATAAAAGAGGTTGTATTAGAGGGTAAAGATGTATATAAAACACCAAGAGAAGAATTTATACAAAGATATTATATAAGTAAAGATGGCAAAAATGCATCCGAAAATATAGTAGAAAAAATAGTGAATTATATAGAAAAAGGAGGACTGTAGAATGAATATAGCTTTGATTATAGCAGGTGGCATAGGTGCTAGAATGAATCAATCCATCCCAAAGCAGTTTATGAGTATTAATGATAAGCCTATTATTATATATACATTGGAAAAATTTGAAAAACATCCTGCGATAGATGAAATTGTAGTGGTTTCGTTAAATGGTTGGGAGAATATATTATTAAGTTATGCAAAACAATTTAAAATCACCAAGTTAAGACATATAACAAAAGGTGGAGATTCGGGACAGGAATCTATAAAAAATGGTATTTTGAAGTTGAAAGAATTTTATAGTGATGATGATATTGTTTTAATACATGATGCTATTAGACCTAATGTTTCAGAAGAGATTATTTCAGATGCTATTAGAGTGATCAATGAAAAAGGCTCTGCGGTATCTGTAATACCTTGCAATGAAGCAATGTTAGTTAGCAATGATGGTGGTATTAACTCAAGACAAACTTATGATCGACAAAAGCTGAAAAGAACACAGACTCCTCAAGGTGCAACATTAAAAGCACTGAAAGATCTTCATGATAAGGCGGAAAAAATGGGTATTAAGGATTCTGTTGCTACATGTACATTGATGATAGAAACAGGGGGAGAAATTTATTTTTCAATAGGTTCGGAAAAAAATATTAAAATCACAACAATGGATGATATTGATATTTTTAAAGCATTGTTAAAGTAGGGTATTGTGTATTTTCAAGATAAAATTTATATTAATAATTTTCAGACTATTAAGAAGGAGTGTTTTGATAGTCTACGGTCAAGTAATATTTTAATAACAGGGGCTACAGGATTAGTGGGATCTTGTATTGTTGATTTTTTGATGTATTTAAACGAATATTTTAAATATGATGTTAATATTTATGCTGTAACACGTTTTTCAAGCAAAGCTTTTGAAAGATTTAGCAGTTATGCTAATTATTGTAATTTGCATATAGTTGAATGCGATCTAAGCAAAGAAATTCCAAATATAGATGTGAATATAGATTATATTTTACATGCGGCTAGTAATACTCACCCTGAATTATATGCTAAAAATCCAGTTGAAACCATGTGTATAAATTTTATAGGAACTTTAAATATATTAAAATTTATGCAGCAAAATTATCGTAAATCTAAAATGATATTTTTGTCAACTTTAGAAGTATATGGTGAAATGCAAAAAAATAAAAAATATTTTTGCGAAAGTGATATAGGTAAAGTTGATTTTAATCTCTCAAGATCTTGTTATCCTGAGAGCAAAAGAGCATGTGAAACACTGTGCCAATCCTTTATAAAAGAATATGAATTAAATATTACTATTGCAAGATTGGGATATATTTACGGTCCTACTGTTGATTTAAGTAGTAGTAAGGCTGATGTTCAATTTTTAAAATGCGCATTAGAACAAAAAAATATAATTATGAAGAGTAAAGGAATACAAGCTAGATCTTATTGTTATGTTGTCGATGTTGTCTCGGCTCTAATGTTTTTAATGATAAACGGAAAAAATGGAGAGGCCTATAACATTGCAAATAAAGAATCTAATATTACATTAAAAGATTATGCTGTTGCATTGGCAGATCGAGCAGATGTTAAAATTGAATTTTGTGAACCTAGTGATATCGAAAAAGAAGGTTATTCTACTGTTCAAAATTCAACTTTAAATTCAGATAAAATTGAACAATTGGGCTGGAGACCGCAATTTTCATTGAGAGAAGGTGTAGGTTTTACATTGGCTATCAAAAAAAATATTAAAGGAAATTAAAAATGTTGGGTGATTTGAGAGAGGAAGTATTAGAGGCGAACATTGCCTTGGTAAAAGAAAATTTAGTTGTTTTAACTTGGGGTAATGTTAGCGCTATTAATGATCAAGGTGTTGTTGCAATAAAGCCGAGTGGTGTGGAGTATTCTAAGATGTCAAGCAATGATATAGTTTTGTTGGATTTAGATGGTAGAATATTGGAAGGGCAACTAAAACCTTCTAGTGATACACCTACTCATTTGGCTTTGTATAGACAACATCCTGAAATAAAGTGCATCATTCATACTCACTCTCCTTATGCTACTGCATTTGCGCAAGCTGGAAAAAGTATCCAAGCTCTCGGAACAACTCATGCTGATTATTTTTTTGGTGATATTCCAGTATCTAGATCCTTGACAAAAGAAGAAGTGGAGGTAGACTATGAAGTAAATACAGGGAAGGTTATATTGGAAACTATTGCAGGTAGAAATGCTCTTGATATTCCAGGAATTTTAGTTAAGCAACATGGGGTTTTTGTTTGGGGGGAAACCATTAAAAAAGCTTTAGAAAATGCTGTAGTAATTGAGCAAATTGCCTATATGAATTACTTAACTTTAAACCTAAACCTTTCTATAGAAGCCATCCCAAAATTTATTTTAAATAAGCACTTTTATAGAAAACATGGTAATAATGCTTATTATGGACAAAGTAACCAAAGTAAAGGTAAGAAAAATGATTAAGTTTTTGGATTTGCATAAAATTAACAGTAGGTTTCAAGAAAAAATTAATTATGAGATTAAGGAAGTTTTAGATAGTGGTTGGTATATTCATGGTAAAAAAAATGAAGAATTTGTAAAAAATTACTCGAATTACTGTGGTGTAAAATATTGTTTGGGTGTAGCAAATGGATTAGATGGGCTTAGAATTATGTTAAAAGCTTCCGGATTAAAACAAGATGATGAGGTTATAGTACCAGCCAATACTTATATTGCTACAATTTTGGCTATAAGCGATAATGGTTATAGACCTATATTAGTAGAACCTGATATAGAGACTTACAATATTGATCCAAAATTAATTGAAGATAAAATTACGCCAAAAACAAGGGCTATTATGGCTGTTCATTTATACGGACAAGCTGCACCTATGGAAGAAATTTACACCATTGCAAAAAAATACAACTTAATAGTATTTGAAGATGCAGCGCAAGCTCACGGTGCAACATTAAACGGGAAAAAAGTTGGCAGCCTTTCAAAGGCTGCGGCTTTTTCATTTTATCCTGGAAAAAATTTAGGTTGTTTGGGAGATGGTGGTTGTATCACAACCAATGATGAGGAGTTATATTATAAAATGCAAGCATTGTCAAACTATGGTTCACATAAAAAATATCATAATATCTATAAAGGTTTTAATTCTAGACTTGATGAAATTCAAGCAGCGATTTTAAATGTCAAACTTGCTTTTTTGGATCAAGACAATCAAGAGCGTAGAAAAATAGCAAGGCGGTATTTAAATGGTATTAAAAACCCGATGGTTGTTTTACCACGAATGCAAGATGAGATGTCTCATGTGTGGCATTTGTTTGTTGTTCGTGTAAAAAATAGAGATAAATTTCAAGCTTATTTGAGTAAAAATAAAATCGAAAGTATTATTCATTATCCAATACCACCTCATAAACAAGAAGCTTATAAAGAGTGGAATCATTTATCTTTTCCTATAACTGAGCAAATTCATAATGAGGTGTTAAGTTTACCTATATCTCCTATTATGGAAGAATGGGAGGTTTCTAAAGTTATCGAGGTGGTTAACCAGTACGATGAGTAGCTCTTTACCTCTGATTTCTATATTAATTCCTGCTTATAATCATCAAAATTACATTCAAGAATGTATAGAATCAGTTATATGTCAAGACTATGGCAATTTAGAATTAATTATTTTAGATGATGGGTCTTCTGACTTAACTTGGCTTAAAATAATCGAATTAGAAAAAAAATGTAGAGTGAGATTTTCTAATTTTAGTTCAATGACAAGACAAAACAAAGGTATTTATGAAACATTGAATGAGTTGATTGAATTGTCAAATGGCGAATATATTTATTTATTGGCTTCCGATGATAGGATTCAAAATGAAAAAGCAATAAGCATATTATATCAAATAATATCACATGATGATAAAATAGTGTTGGCTGTTGGAGATAGTGAAATTATAGATTGCAATTCTAATCGCATAGCTTGGGATATTAAGCAAAATATTGTTAAATTTAATGAAGGGTACAATACTTTCTGGGAGTATTTTTGCTATAAACACCCTAGGGTGAAAAAAATTTCAAAAGATATGAAAAAATTTGGAAGTTATCGAACTCTCATAAAGGGTAATTATATTCCAAACGGTTATTTAATTCGTGCAGAAAAATTAAAAAAAATAGAGAAATTTACAGCAAAAGCACCTATGGAAGATTGGTTTATGCATTTGCAACTTTCTAAATTGGGTAGGTATAAATTTACTAAAGAGATTTTATTTTCTTATCGTTGGCATGATGAAAATACTATAAAAAATACAAAACAAAATAAAATAAAAAATAAAATAACTAAAAGATATTTTGGTATTCTTCGTTTTTTGTATAGATTTTTTAAAAGAGAAGGATTAAAATTTTGAAAAAAAATATAGTCTTACTTGGTGGAAGTTCTTTTTTTATGCAAAATGGTATCCAAGAAGGTTTAAGGCAAGGTAGCTTGGCATCATCCAAGGAAGAGATTTTTATTTATAATTATGCCATAGGAGCTACAACAAGTATTCAAAATTTATGTGAGTTGGTAAGGCGGCAAAAAGTTTTAAAAACTGCTGATTTGATTATTACTAATTCTAACATAAATGACAGCATTAGTGTTTTAAGTACTAAAGAACAACAACCAATAGAGATATTGTATAGGAATTTATTTTTATACTATCAAGAGTTGCATAAGTTAAAAAAAATAATTCTTGTTCTTATAACTCCTTTTGATCGTGATGATATAAGAAATAAATTTATTATTAATATTCATAGAGGATTGATAAAATATTTTGGATTTAATTTTATAGATATGTATGAATATTATGAACATCATAATTTATTTGAGTTTGGGAAACGAAGAGATACGGTTCATGAGTTTGATTTTGTTATGAGGGAGTTGGGTAGGAATATTATAAAAAATTTAAAATCTTTTTTTATTTCTCAAAAAAATGTAAATCACTTCCTTCAAGAATACTATTTTTTACCTGCAAAAGAACTAGAAGTCGTTAGAGGGAATGTAAAAAAAATACATCACAGTAACTTTTCATACGGTGAAGATGTGGTTAGAATCGAGACAGGTGATATTGTAAAAATACCGGATAAGTATTATAATTATCAAATTATTGCTTTACATACTTGGAACAATCATATCCCATGGGATGAAAAATGGCAAAAACTAGATCAATTTGTTTTGAATTATTCTAGTATTGAGATTAGTAATTTACAAAATAGTGTTATAAAAGAAACCAATTCTTTAATAAATGTCCTTGAGTTGCATAAGGATTTTATTATAAAACCTAATACATATATAAAGTTAAATACTACAAAAAAATGTGAAGAATTATATCATCATGCATATAGTTGGCATGATAAAGCAAAAAATAACAATTTTTGTGACATTGTTGGATTTCTTCTTGTAAGCAAACCTATACAAAATTTTCAAATTAAATTTGATATTTTAAGTAACCAAACTACTTATATTTCTAAAAAACAAGATTTTGGTTATCTTATGCCACCTGTAGAATGGTATAAAGAGATTATAGATGAGTATTGTTCGGTAATGGATCCAAAAAAATTAACACCCCTGCAAAACCAAATAAATACATTAAAATCTACAATTTCATTGTTGGAGCAAAGTAAAAATCAACTATCGCAGGAAAAAAGAGAAATACAAGAGGATAATCTTTCTTTAAAACATATTTTAAATTCTCTATCCACAAAAAAACAACAACTTGAAATTTCAATTTTAGAGCAAGATTTGATTAATAAAAAATTACAAAACAAACAATTACTAAAAATATTAAGCCCGAATATTAAGACGACCACAGTTGATTTTAACTCGGCCAAATTCCGCATTCATAACCAACTCTCTTATAAACTAGGTCAAGCTATGATAGTCAATTCTAAAACTTTTCTAGGTTATATAAGAATGCCTTTTGTATTATCTTATATAAAAGATAAACACAAACAAGGACAAAAAATCTATCAAGAAAAAATACAAAAAGATCCTTCTTTAAAACTACCTCCTTTGGAATCTTATCCTGATTATAAAGAAGCCTTAAAAGAAAAAGAATGTTTAACTTATAAACTAGGACAAGCTCTTATAAAAGCTAATAAAACTTGGTATAGAGGAGGATATATTGGATTGTTATTTGAAATTAAGAAGTTAAAAAAGGAATAAAATGAATATTTTTAGTGCAAAAGATAGAGTTAAAAATCATCTTGCTTATAAATTAGGATTTGCTATTATTCAGCATAAAAAAAATAAAAAACTAATATCTTTGCCTTATAAACTATATAGCATTAAAAAAAGACATATAAAAGAAAAAAAAATCTATAATGATATAGTAAATGTGTTTCCGTATATGAGATATCCATTATTAGAACAATGTAAAGATTATAATGAGAGTGTGCTCTATCAATTCCATCTTTCATATATGTTAGGACAAGCATATATTCGAGCGCATAATAATTGGTATAAAGGAGGTTATATAAATTTTCTATTTGAATATAAAAAAATTTATAGCAAATATCATAAAATACAACAAATTTTAAATATATTACCAAAAGAGCTGCATTCGAAGTTGTTGATGTCTAATAATCTTTTAATAGTTGGCGATTTATTGGTAGATATACATAGTTATAGTCCAATGTTACAAATGATTATCAAAAATTTCGATTTTTTTTTACAACACTTTGATTTAATTCATGAATGGATTAATTCGGATTATTTTTATGAAAAATATAAATACAAAAACCATCCCTATCCTCCATTGGTAGATTTTAGAAAAAATAGTTTTTGCTTCAGCATAGATCAAATGTGGGAGTTAAATATACCATTGCCAAATAAATTTCAATTTATTTATCTATACAGGCATGGCTCTGGAGCACAAAACACAATGTGGTATTTTAGAAATTCTGGACTATATTTTATTGATTGTTTTAGGTGGGGAGAAGGAAAAGATAGATATTGTAAAATGTATTCAATATTAAACAATATAAATAGTAACTGTGTTATTGGTATGAGTGATATTGAGTATAAAAATGTAGAGGAGATGGAAAAATTCATTTTTTTGTTGAGACAAGATGATATGTATATTTTAACGCAAACAAGAGATCCTATAGATTTAATAAAACATGTATGCTCTAGAAGTAGACGCTATACAAAAGAGCAGCTAAATTTAATTAAAAAAAATGTATTTACAATAAATGATTTATTTGATGATGTATATCAGGAAGACTTGCAGGAAAATTATAACAAAAATATAGTAATAATGCGTTTTCCGACAATTTTTTCACATTATAAACATCTAGAAATATTGCAAGATTCTATTAAAAAAATTTACTACATTGACTTTAGTGACATAAAAAGCGATAAGATAATCAATATAATGAATGAGTTTTTTTCAGAATTAAAATTAACACCCTTGTCTATATCTAAGGCTAGAGAGGTATTTGCTGTTAATAGATATAAAGGAAGTTTAAATTTGCTATTTCCTGTTACCTTAAAAATTCATTTAGATAGCAATAAAACAAAAACGATAGCAATAAAATTTATTGAGAATTTTTTCTTGCCGCAAAATATTGATGACTTTGATGATTTTTATAAAATTATCTTTGGTTGTACACATCCGTCATTTGGTGTTTATATTCATAAAAATGAATTGCTTTTCCTACGCCAGAATGGTATTTTGTATGACAAGGTATTGGAATATTTAAAGCTTTTTTTATGTAAACTTTTAAGCCGAATTGATAACGAGGAAAAATATAAGATCAGTATTGAGAATGTATTAAATGAACTAAAGCAAAACCAAGACAAAAGAAATAAATTAAAGTGTATACTACATGAAGAATTATCGTTTTGCAAGAAACATCGTCCAGATATAGTCACCTCTTGGAAATACTATCAAGAATTTGAAAGAATGTGTAAAGAATTAGATGGCGATTAATATCAGAGAAAGATAAAAAGGATATAATTATAAATTAATTTTCAAAGGAGTTTCATGAAACAAGGTGATTTTAGCGAAGTTGCAAAACACTACCATAACAGACCAGCATACTCAAGTATGCTTATAGAAAAGCTCATAAAATGCGTAAATGATCAAAATAAAAACACATTAAAAGTTGTAGAAGTAGGAGCGGGTACGGGAAAGCTTACTAAAATGCTCGCTGATGAGTTTAACCTTTGTATAGATGCAGTTGAGCCAAATGATAATATGCGTGAAGAAGGTATTAAATTTACTCAAAATTCACAAAAGATTACTTGGCACAAAGGTAGTGGAGAAGAAACCACTATGCCTAGTAATTATGCTGATTGGGTGATTATGGCTAGTTCTTTTCACTGGACAGATCCTAAAAAATCCTTACCTGAGTTTGCAAGAGTGCTTACAGGGGAGGGGTATTTCACTGCCATATGGAATCCACGCCATATAGCTAAAGGCTCTGTGTTTTATGAAATTGAAGAGGAAATTAAACATATTGTACCAGAGCTTACTCGTGTAAGTAGTGGAACTCAAAATGTTAAAAACTGGGAAGAAATCTTAGTAAGTACTGGAGATTTTAAGGATTGCTTTTTTATGGAGTGTGATTATAAAGAGCTTTGGAGTAAAGAGCGTTATCTTGGGGCTTGGCATTCTGTAAATGATATTCAAGCACAAGCTGGAAAAGCTAGATGGGAAGAAATTTTAAAAATGATAGAAAATAAAATTTCTTCTATGGATATGATTGAAATTCCTTATAAAATCCGTGCATGGACGGTGCATAAGGCATAGTAAAATCCTTTAGCTTTTTTAGCTTTGCTATTAAAGTTAAAGGAAAAAATGAAAAAAATTAGAACAAGTTTGGGATTATACTAAGCATGCAAAATTTTACTCATATAGACCAAATTATGCGCCACTTAGTATAGATATGCTAGTAGAACTTGCTAAAAGAACTAGCCAAAGTTCTAAAATAAAAGTTGCGGATATTGGAGTAGGTACAGGGAATTTGAGTATTATGCTTTTAGAGAGAGCTTGTAAAGAGGTAGCGGTTGAGCCAAATGGTGCAATGCGTGAAATTGGTATAGAAAGAACTCAAGGTCAAGATATAGAATGGATAAGAGCTACTGGTATTGACTCTAGTTTAAAAGATGGAGAGTTTGATTGGGTGAGTTTTGGAAGTAGCTTTAATGTAATGGATAGATCAATGGCGCTAAAAGAAAGCTATAGATTACTCAAAAAGGGATGTTATTTTACTTGTATATGGAATCATAGAGATTTAAATGATCCTATTCAAAAAATAGCAGAAGATATTATCATTAGTTTTGTTCCAAATTATACAAGGGGTACAAGAAGAGAAGATCAACGCCCTATTATAGAAGCACATAAAGAGCTTTTTGATAATATTATTTATTTGGAAGAAGATTTTTACTTTCATCAAAGTGTAGATAATTACATCAATGCTTGGAAAAGTGTAAAAAATCCTTATTGGGATCTTGAGACTAAAGAAGGCAATGAGTTTTGAGAAAATCACTGATAAGTTAAAACAAGAATTACCAAGCGAATTTGATATTAAATATACAACAAGAGCTTGGAGTGCAAAAAAATATAAAAGAGTGATATTATGGATAGATTAGTTTTTCTAACAAAAGCAAGAAATTTACAGAATTTAAAAAATATACTTAAAAATGCAAAGGTTTTAGATGTAGTTATCACTTCTTTAAAAGAAATCATTCAAGATAAAGAAGAAGTACTTAAAAAAATTACTAACCTAAATGCGAAAAAACTAATCATCCGTAGTTCTTCTAATAGTGAAGATAGTTTAAAAAGCTCCAATGCTGGAGCTTTTTTAAGTTTGGCTAATGTAGATATTAGTGATAAAAGCCAAGTTTTTAACGCTTTGGAAAAAGTAGGTCATTCTATGCCTAGTGAGAATGATGAAATTTTAATCCAACCTATGCTTTTAGATATTAAAAAATGTGGTGTTGCTTTTAGTGTAGATAAGGATAATTTTGCTCCATATTTTTGTATAGAATACGATGAAAATGGTTCAAATAGTTCTATCACAGATGGAAGTGCTAAAAATGCCAAAACATATTTTCATTACCGTGAAAATGAAGATATAAAAGATCCATATATGCAAAAAGTTATTTTGCTATTAAAAGAACTTGAAAATTTATATGATTGTAATTTTTTAGATGTAGAATTTGCTTTTAATGAGCAAGATGAACTTTTTTGCTTGCAAGTTAGACCTTTAATAATGCAAGAAAAAATCAATCTTTTTGATAACCTGCCTAAAGAAGCTTTACATAGACTTTATAAAAGATTTTTATCTTTACAAGAACCAAGATCTAGAGTGCTTGGAGATAAAGCTATTTTTGGTGTAATGCCTGATTGGAATCCAGCAGAAATTATAGGACTTAGACCAAAAAGATTAGCTTTTAGCCTTTATAAAGAAATCATTACAGATAATATTTGGGCTTATCAAAGAGATAACTATGGCTATAGAGATTTAAGATCACACCCTTTAATCCATTCTTTTTTGGGTATTCCTTATGTAGATGTGAGACTTTCTTTTAATTCTTTTATACCAAAAACACTAGATGAGAATATTGCTAAAAAGTTAGTTAATTATTATTTAAATAAATTATATGAAAATCACGAGTTGCATGATAAAGTAGAATTTGATATAGTATTTTCTTGTTATGATTTCCATATGGCTGATAAATTAGAACGCTTATTAGATCATGGTTTTAATAAAAATGAAATCAAACGCATTGAATTTTCTTTACTAAATCTTACTAATTCTATTGTTAATATTAAAAATGGCTTATGTTTAAAAGATATAGAAAAATCAAAACAAATGATTGCGTATTATGAAAATATTATGCATTCAGATTTTTCACTATTAGATAAAATTTATTGGCTTTTAGAAGAGTGTAAAAGATATGGAACATTACCATTTGCTGGTGTTGCAAGGGCTGCGTTTGTAGCTATGACTATGCTTAATTCTTTGGTGGAAATTGGATTTTTTAGTAAAAAAGAAAAAAATGAATTTTTAAATTCTCTTCACACTGTTAGTAAGACCTTGAGCAATGAATTAGCAACTTTAAATGAAGATAACAAACAAGATTTTCTAAAACAATTTGGCCATTTAAGAGCAGGGACTTATAATATTTTATCTCCAAGATATGATGAGGATTTTGATGGGTATTTTGATTTAAAACAAAAAAGTGAAATTCAAAAAGAAAAGGAATTTAAGATTGGCGATGATAAGTTGCAAAAACTTGATCAAATTTTAAAAGAGCATGGAATTGAAGTTAATGCAAAAGAATTTTTTAGCTTTTTGAAAATAGCTATAGAAGGACGAGAATTTGTTAAATTTGAATTTAGTAAACTTTTGTCCAAAGCTATATCGCTGATAGAAGATCTTGGAAATTATTATGGAATATCTAAAGAAGATATGGCTCATTTAGATATTAAGAGTATTTTAAATTTATATTCTAGTGTGTATTCAAAAAGTCCAAAAGATAAATTTTTGAGTGAAATTAATGAAAACAAACAAGAATATGAATTAAGTTTAGCTATAAAACTTCCGGCTTTGCTAACTGATGCGCATCAAATATTTGGGTTTTTTACTAGCTATATTCATCCAAATTTTATCACTCAAAAAAGTATTAGTGCTAATATTGCTTTAGAAAATGAACAAGATTTAAAAGGCAAGATAGTGTTAATCTATGCAGCTGATCCTGGATATGATTATTTGTTTACTAAAGATATTGCAGGTTTTATCACTTGCTATGGTGGTGCAAATTCACATATGGCTATTAGAGCTTCTGAACTTGCTATGCCTGCTGTTATTGGTGTAGGTGAAGAGAATTTTAAAAAATATCTTCAGGCAAAAAAAATTAAAATTGATTGTCAAAGTGAGCAGATATTTTGTCTATGAAATTTATAGCTATTAGTCAAAGAATTTTAGAAAATCAAGATTATCATGAATTAAGAGAATGCCTAGCACTTGATTGGGGGATTTTTTTAAAAAACGAATTAAGTGGTTTTTTACCACTTCCGTTAAGTTATGAGATTGATTTTAAAAACTACATTCCTTATGTTAGTGCAGTGATTTTAAGTGGGGGTAATGATTTAAATTCTTGCAAATCTTCTTTTGTTAATCAAAAAAGAGACGAATATGAGAAAAACATTATAAAACATTGTATGCAAGATAATATCCCTTTGCTTGGAATTTGCAAAGGAGCACAGATGATTGCTTCTTATTTTAATTCTACCATTTGTCCTTGTAAAGATCATATTGGAAATCATGAAGTATATTTAAATAATCAAATAATCAATGTCAATTCATATCATAATTTTGCTATTAAAACATTAGGTAATGAGCTTGAGGTGTTAGCAAATGCAAAAGATGAAACAATAGAAGCTTTTAAGCATAAAAAATTTAGTATTTATGGTCTAATGTGGCATATTGAAAGAGAAAACGGTATGAGTGAAAAAAGTATTTTTAATGCGTGGTTAAAGGATATAAAATGAGAGCTATAATTTTAGCAGCAGGATTTGGTTCAAGGTTAATGCCTTTAACAAAATATAATCCAAAATGTATGGTTGAATATAAAAATAAAAAAATTATAGACTATGAAATTCAAGCTTTAAAAGAAAATAGCATTCATGAGATATGTGTAGTTGGTGGGTATTTATTTGATGTTTTAAAGGATTATGTGAGTGAAAAATATAATTTAGGAATATTTTATAAAAATGAAAATTATGATAAAACTAATATGGTTCAGACTTTATTTTGCGCTAGAGAATTTTTACAAAGTTGTATTGAAGATAAGCAAGATTTGATTATTTCTTACGCTGATATAGTTTATTTTAAGGATAGTATAGAAAAACTCAAACAATCAAAAGATGATTTTGCTGTTATTGTGGATAAAGCTTGGAAAGAACTATGGGTAAAAAGGTTTGAAAATCCACTTGATGATGCTGAAACTTTAAAATTACATGATGATTTTATAGTAGAGCTTGGCAAAAAAGCAAAAAGTTATGATGAAATTCAAGGGCAATATATAGGCTTATTTAAATTTTCTCATCATTTTTTAAAAGAAGTTTTAAAAACTTATGATGAGCTTGATAGAACTTTACTTTATGATGAAAAAGATTTTAAAAATATGTATATGACAAGTTTTTTACAAATTTTAATTAATAAATACAAAAATGCAAAAGCTATAAAAATCAATGGAAATTGGTGTGAGATAGATTTTATGAGCGATTTGAGAGTGGAGATTGAATGAAAAAACCATATATTATTTGGCTTACAGGTTTAGCAGGTAGTGGAAAAAGTACTATAGGTAAAGCATTATATGAGAAATTCAAAAATGAACATAAAAACATTATCTATCTTGATGGAGATGAATTAAGAGATTTGCTAGGACATTATAGCTATGATAAACAAGGTCGTATAGATGTAGCATTAAAAAGATCCCAATTTGCTAAATTTTTAAATGATCAAGGTATGATAGTAGTTGTAACAACCATATCTATGTTTAATGAAATTTATAAATACAATAGAGAAAAATTAAAAAATTATTTTGAGATTTATATTAAATGTCCAATGGAAGAATTAATAAAAAGAGATCAAAAAGGACTTTATACAAAAGCCTTAAATGGTGAAATTAAAAATGTTGTAGGTGTTGATATAAAATATGATGAACCAAATGCGCATTTTGTACTAGATAATTCAATGCAAGAGAATTTAGATGAAAAAGTTGAAATGATTATAAAACAACTATTATGAGACTGTATACCATATCAAAAAAACTAAAAGAAAATGTTAAAAATTTTTATAAGATAGCTTTATATCGTATCTATAAAAATATTACAAAGAAAGATATTTTTGTAGGTTGGGGTAGAAAAAAATCAGGTTTAAAAGCTATAGAACTAGCTAAAAAATTTAATGTAAAATTTTTACTTTTAGAAGATGGTTTTTTGCGTTCGTTAAATTTAGGTGTAGAAAATAGCCCAAGTTTTTCTATCGTCAAAGATGATATAGGAATTTATTACGATGCGACTGCACCATCTAAGCTTGAAAATATTTTAAATACTTACGAATTTAGTTCTGAAGAATTAGAGCAAGCAAAAAAAGCCATAGAACTCATAAAAAAAGAAAAACTTAGCAAGTATAACAATAATCTTTGCATACCAAGAGAGCTTTTTGGATCTAATGAAGAACGCGTATTAATCATCACTCAAGTAGCAAATGATGCTTCTCTTAAATTTGGCCTAGCTGGTAGTTTTTCAACTCAAGATATTATAAATGATGCTATCAAAGAAAATCCAAATGCTAAAATATACATTAAAATTCATCCTGATGTATTAAGTGGTAAAAAGCAAAGTGATTTTAACGCACAAGATTTACCAAGTAAATGTGTAGTTATAAAAGAAAATTATAATCCCATCGAATTGCTAAGTCATTTTAAAAAAGTCTATACTAAAACTTCTGGTATGGGGTTTGAAGCTTTGATGTTAGGATGTGAATGCGTGTGCTATGGCGTACCATTTTATGCAGGCTGGGGTTTAACTCAAGATAAGCAAGCGTGCAAAAGGAGGCTTAAAAAAAGAACTTTAGAAGAGGTTTTTTATGCTACTTATGTTTTATATAGTGAATATTTTAATCCTTACTTAAATCAAAAAAGTGATATTTTTGATACTATTCATACTTTAGCAAAGTATAAAAAGATAGAGCATGCTAATTCAAATACTTTGTATTTTTTAGGTTTTACTTTGTGGAAGCGTTGGTTTATGAAGCCATTTTTTAAAGCCAAAAGCAACAAAATCATTTTTTTAAACTCACTTGATGAGCTTTATAAAGTGAATTTAAATCCTGAAGATAAAATTTTTATCTGGGGTAAAAAATATGATAAAGCTTTACTAGCTAGAGATTTTAAAAATGAAATTTTCTTAGTAGAAGATGGCTTTTTACGCTCAGTTTTTTTGGGTTCAGATCTTACACGTCCTTTTTCTTTGATAATAGATAGCAAAGGCTTATATGTTGATCCAAGTAAGCCAAGCGATTTAGAAGATATTTTACAAAATCACATCTTTGATGAGAATTTAACACAAAGAGCTAAAAAACTCATCACCACCATCACGCAAAATAAATTTTCAAAGTATAATGGCTTAAAGCATGAAAAGCTAAATTTTAACACCAATAAAAAAATTATTTTAATTCCTGCTCAAGTAGAAGATGATGCTTCTATGATCTTAGGTGGTGCAGGTTATGATACTTTAAAACTTCTACAAAGTGTGAGAAAGGCCAATGAAAATGCCTTTATAGTTTTTAAACCTCACCCTGATGTTTTAAGTGGTAACCGTAAAGGTTTAAAAGATAAAAGCATTATTTTAAAATACTGTGATGAAATTATAGAAAATGTCAGTATAGATAGCGCTATAAATGCAAGTGATGAAGTGCATACTATAACTTCCACAAGTGGTTTTGACGCTCTTTTGCGTGGCAAAAAAGTAGTAGTATATGGCAAGCCTTTTTATGCAGGCTGGGGTTTGACAAGCGATTTACATGAAATCCCAAGACGTACAAGAGTGCTTAGTTTAGAAGAACTAGTTGCGGGAGTTTTGATCCTTTATCCAAGATACATCCATCCAAAAAGTAAAAATTTATGTGAAGTTGAGCTTGCATTAGATATAATGTTAAAAATGCAAAAAGATTATTTTTCTAAATTTTATTTGCGTTGGTTTATAGATATAAGAATTTATATATTAAGAAAAATAAGAAGATTGATAGAATTTATTTTGATTAGATGAATTTAAGTAAGAAGTTAAAAAAATTTTCTGGTAAAAATGTTTTATTGCTCCAAGGACCTGTGGGTGGATTTTTTCGTAAAATTGCTACAAAAATTCCAAAAGCTAAGGTTTATAAAGTAAATTTTAATGGTGGAGATTTTTTCTTTTACCCTTTTAAAAGTATTAATTATACTAAAAGCTTAACCGAGCTTGAAGACTTTTATAAAAAGCTTTTTGAAGAAAAACAAATTCAAGTTATCTTGATGTATAATGATTGTAGAAAAGTACATGAGATAGCCATTAATGTTGCTAAACAAATGGGTATTGAAATATGGATTTTTGAAGAAGGCTATATAAGACCAAACTTCATTACTTTTGAAAAAGATGGAGTGAATGCAAATTCGACTTTACCAAGAGAAAAAGAATTTTATCTAAGTCAGAAAAAATTTGATAAAGATTTTAAATTTAAAACTTTCTCAAGTACTTTTAAAAATATGGCCTTTGCTTCGTTTTTATACTGGCTTTTTGCTTTTTTATTTTCTTGGTATTTTAATAATTCTTTGCATCATAGAAGCTTAAAATTATTTGACTTTTTACCTTGGCTTTGCTCAGTATATAGAAAAAATAAATACAAAATCACAGAAAAAAGTTTAAATGAAAAAATTCTTTCTCTAAAACAAAAGTATTTTTTAGCTATTTTGCAAGTGCACAATGATACTCAACTCTCCCATCATTATAAAAAAACTACAGAAAAATTTATAGAAGAAGTGATTATCTCTTTTGCTAATCATGCTAAAGCAAAGTCTTATTTGGTTTTTAAACATCATCCTATGGATCGTGGTTATAGAGATTATACTAAGCTTATAGAAGATTTGAGCTTAAAATACAATGTCGAGGGTAGAATTTTATATGTACATGATTTACACTTACCTACACTCTTAATCAATGCAAGAGGCACTATAGTTATAAATAGCACAGTAGGGCTTTCTGCTTTATACCACAACAGCCCCTTAAAAGTTATGGGAAAAGCCTTTTATGATATAGAAGGCCTAACGTATCAAAAAAGCTTGCATACTTTTTGGAAAGAATGCAGAGCATATAAACCTGATGTGGTTTTGCACGCTAAATTTAGAAATTATGTGATATATAAAACCCAAGTTAATGGGAATTTTTTCAAAAATACTAGTTTAGATTAAATTTTCTTTTTATAGTTTTTTGCAATTTTTTTTAGTTTAAAAGGCAAGCTTAAATAGCCTATTTTAAAAGGAGTTCTTGAAGCTTGTAAAAGTGCATTACCTAAAAGATAAGGCAAGTGTGTTTTGGCTATTTGAGCGTGTTTATAGTCTGCATAAGCCTTTAGTGGCGGTAGATTTTTTTGATCTTTTTGATTTTTAAAA